>CAIQBF010000001.1 GCA_903869975.1 uncultured bacterium
GCGAAACCAATACTCGTAGTCGCCACCAAAGGGCGCTATTACGTTGCAACTCCAAATAGGGAGAACGCAACATTTGAACTATCCGATGAAAGCTTTGCTGCAGACGCATTAATTTCATTTGGAACAAGCCAAATCGTATCGCACATCGAATGGAGCGGTGATTTTGCAAAGCGCCGATCAGAAGCATTCCAAGGAGTGCTAGCCGATTTATTCAGCATTGCTGAGGAAGACGGTGCTGAAATAATTTGTATAAAAATAAAAGCAAAAGTGGACGATTCCCACTCATGCAAAGTAGAACTCTATTTCCAGTTCTGCACACGAAAATAACCGAGACCTCCTGAGATCCTCAGGGGTCTTTTTTTATGCATCCATTTGCGAAAAAAATCTATCAGTGCTACTAATTAGACTTACGATATGAAATTACTCATCGTTGAATCACCTTCCAAGGCAAAGACTATCGAAAAATATCTCGATGGCGCATATACCGTGCGTGCCTCGGTAGGACACGTGCGTGACCTGCCAAAGTCCAACAAAAAAGCGATCGACATTCCCGCTGGATTTGTACCGCATTATGAAATATCCAAAGGCAAAGAAAAGGTTGTCCACGAACTAGCAGCCTTGGCTCGCCAAGCAAAAGAGATCGTGCTCGCGACCGACCCGGACCGCGAAGGAGAAGCCATCTCATGGCACTTGAAAGAACTTTTGAAATCTGACAAAAAAGTAAAGGCTCCCATCAAACGCGCAGCCTTTCACGAAATTACAAAGGAGGCAGTCGAAGAAGCCCTCAAGAGCCCTCGCGACATCGACGAGAAGCTGGTGCAGGCACAAGAAGCCCGCCGAGTACTCGACCGTCTGGTAGGCTACGACCTCTCAGGCATTATATGGAAGAAGGTTCGCTACGGCCTCTCAGCTGGCCGCGTGCAATCCCCTGCGCTTCGCATCCTTATGGAACGTGAGCGCGAAATCCGCGCATTCATTCCCGAAAAATACTGGACACTCGAAGGACTCTTCGAGACAAAAGCAAAAGTCGAGATCAAACTCTCCTGCGTCGAAGAACCACGAGACGAGAAAGTAGTTGAGAAAATCCTGACCGTCGGAAAGAAAAATCCGTGGATCGTAAGCGAGGTCAAAGAATCCGAGCAAAAGCGCTCGCCTCGTGCGCCGTTCACCACCTCCTCAATCCAGCAGACAGCGAGTACGCGTCTCGGTTTTTCACCGAAGCGTACGATGCAGGTAGCCCAGAAACTGTACGAAGCAGGTCATATTACCTACATGCGTACCGACAGCACCAATCTCTCCGCTGTCGCACAAGGTCAGATCCTCGCGCTTGTCGAGAAAAAGTACGGAAAAGAATATGTAGAGGCACACACGTACAAAACAAAATCCAAGAATGCTCAGGAAGCCCACGAAGGTATCCGTCCAACGCATATAGAAAAACTCTCTGCCGGAATGAACGACGAGCAGAAAGATCTCTACCGACTCATTTGGGAACGCGTGGTATCAAGCCAAATGACCGACGCAAAATTGCTCAAGACCAAGATCGTCGCAAACGTCGAAGGTCACGCAGACATTCCGGACTTCACTGCCAATGGCTCGCGGGTATTGTTCCCCGGCTGGCTGCTCGTGGATTCCGATGCACGCGGAGAAGACGTGGAACTCCCTAAAGTGACTGCCGGAGAATCGCTCAAGCTCATCGATCTCGCAAGCACTGAAAAGGCTACCGAACCACCAAACCGCTATAGTGAAGCAGCGCTCGTCAAAGCGCTCGAAGAACGCGGTATCGGTCGCCCGTCTACCTATGCGTCTATTATGAGCACGCTCGAAGACCGCGGCTACGTCACCAAACAAGGCCGTACGCTCTACCCGACAGACACGGGAGATGTAGTTTCATCATTCCTTGAAACCAATTTCGGCGAATACATTTCCGACACGTTCACCGCCGACATGGAAGACAAGCTCGACGATATTTCGAATGGTGACCGCGAATACGTAAAAGTTCTCAAGGATTTCTATACCCCTTTTACCAAAGAACTCAAAGCCAAAGACAAACTCGCAAAAGCGACGAACCTCGGCGAAGCTCCGGACGACGTCGTCTGTCCAAAATGCGGCTCTCCGATGATCTACAAGCTCTCGCGCAACGGGAAATTCTTTTCCTGCTCGAAATACCCTGACTGTGCCGGAGCTCGCAAACTCGACGGCTCTGAAATGCAGGGACCAAAAGAAACCGGAGAGCTCTGCCCACTCTGCGGCGAAAAAACCGGCAAGATCGGCGGCGGTAAGCTCGTCACTCGCGAAGGCAAATTCGGCCTCTTCATCTCGTGCTCCCGCTATCCAAAATGTAAGTTCATCAAAGAAGATGAAGAAGAAAAGAAAAAGACAAGGACCGGCGGCGAATGTCCAATGTGTAAAAAGGGCGAAATGAGGGAGCGCCGTGGACGATTCGGTATTTTTTATTCCTGCTCAAACGACCC
>CAIQBF010000002.1 GCA_903869975.1 uncultured bacterium
TCCGCGACTTCATAGCCGAGAAGCGTGGTATTCCATTCGTAACCACCATGAATACCAGCGACAAGGAGAATTTCCTGATCTCCCGTACCGTAGTGATATGCGACGATATCACGACCTTCAACAGATTTCCCGATCACCGATCGAGACGTGTCAGGCTGTACGACAACAGGAGCCGGGGTCGTATCCACCACGGGAGCAGGGGTGACGGGCGTGCCCGTTTCTACATCAACACGAGTTCCTCGCATCTGGTAATAATCAAAAGCAAAGTACGCAACAACGGCGAGAACTGCCAGCACCAAGATAGCACTGATTGTTTTTTTCATATGCTTCTAGTATATCACTCTTCCTCGCTTTGCCGACGCGATTCGTAGTTGAGCATGGCGCGGTTGCTCTTGACGCGATCAGAATGCTGGTTGCCATCGGTGCGGACGGCGGCCTTTTTCTCACGCACGAGGAATTTTAAATACGCACGATATCTTTTTTCATCAAGACTCTTTTCGGCAAGCGCAGTAAGCACAGCGCATCCCCCGCTTTTCTCATGGTCGCAATTCGGATATCGGCAGCCATATGCTATTTCTGCAACATCATCAAACGTGTCTTTTTTGTCATCAAGGTCGCTCGCCGCAGTCAGCTCGCGCATGCCGGGAGTGTCGATAAGGAGTGCACCTGACGGCAGCACGAAGAGCGAACGCATGGTGGTCGTATGGCGGCCAGTGCCGTCGGTCGCACGTACGGCATGCGTGGCCTGCACTTCGCTTTGTATCAGCGCATTGAGCAGCGTAGATTTTCCAGCACCCGAAGAACCCAGCAAGACCGAAGTCGTGCGTGGCGTGAAATAGTGAAGTAGCGCGTCGAGCCCGGCTCCGGTACGCGAAGAAATCACAACCTGCGGTACATCGGGAGCGCTCTCGCTGAGCGCACGAGTAAGTGGCTCAACATCAGAAAGAAGGTCAGCCTTGGTAAAGACAAATACCGGACGCGCACCGCTCTCGCGCACCAATGAAAGATATCGGTTAAGTTTCGGAAGATTGAGTTCCTGATCGGCAGCTTGCACGATAGCAACCGTGTCGATATTGGTCACGATTACCTGGCGGCCTTTTCCATGAATGTTCTTGCGCGCGACAATAACTGTTCGTGGAAGTATTTCCTCGATAGTCGCCTTCCCGCCACTGAGTGCCGTAAAGAGCACCCAGTCACCGACTTTCGGAAACGCTTCCGCATCGAGGTCATAGTGGACGGAACCGCGCACACTCGCATCAAGCGGTCCGCTATTGCTCGCGAGCACCCAGCGCGTCCGGTACTCTTCCACGACGCGACCAATACGCTCAGCAGGATATGCCGAGCGGTCGAGTCCAGTGCGTTCTACGTATGCATCAAAACCGAGGTCGGCAATGACAAGTGGTGTCGTTTGTTCGTTCACGTAAGGGAGTATATATCAAAATCGCCGTTTCTTTTACTCGCTGAGCAGTGCATTGATCTTGCGGCGTGTGTATTCACCCACGAACCCAGTACCACGTCTGTTGCCTACTGGCGCGAGAATTTCATCGGCATATTTTTCCTGAAAACGAATAACGGCCTTTTTTGTCTTAGGTCCGAAATATCCGGTAACCGCGGCCTCGGGGTAGATAGCAGTTCCCTGCTCTTTCAAGAATATCTGAAGAGACACCACGTCATCAATCTGATTACGCTCCTTCATATCACGAGTAAACCTGAAATTACTAGGTATTTCGGTAGGCATTCCACTCAACACCGTAGTACTTGCCGCTCCACTAGAAGTGGCAACCTGAACAGGCTCAGGCGTACGAGTATTCTGAGAATCCTGTGCTGCTTGAATAATCCAAAGAGGAACCACGCCAGCGCAACCAGGAAGAACAAACGTTCCTCCTGAAGACTCAGACTGGTTTCCGTTTGCATCCGTCGAGAGGACTTTGAAATAGTATGTCTTGCAGCTCGTAAGACCTGAGAGACTGACCGAATGGCTGGTGACGCGAGGAGATGTATCTGCTTCCACGGTAGCGGTGCCGTAACTTGCGCTCAAGCCGTATTGCACAATAGAAGAGCTCGCCTCATCGGTTGTCCACGAGACACGAGCGCTTGTGTCGGAGGCTACCACCGCCGTGATACTTGAAATTGCAGGCGCATCTATATCGGCAGAGACAATATCCCAGCTTGTTGCATTGGTAATACCAGCGTAGCTGTTCCCAGCAAGGTCATCGATTGCGGTTGATGCAATCTGGATATAATACGCCGTACTGCTCGACAACGTATTGGCTGGGTCTATCGTAATCGTCGAAGTTCCACTGCCAGTAACCTGACCACCGGCAACATCGATATCTTCCACAAGAGAATTTCCCGACGTCTTGTAGATAGAAATCATGCCCGTACCCACAACAACTGGCTCGTGGAACGAGATTGCGAGATTCGTCGTTGATGAAACAGCTGTCGCATTATCTAGCGGAGAAAGCGAAGCGACAGTAGGAGCAACCGTATCGATAACCACTGATCCATTGGCACTCGTGGCAGAAGTATTTCCCACTGCATCAAGCGCGCTGACACGGAAGTACCATGTACTATCAGACAAGGACGTTCCGTGTGTATAGCTATTCGTGGTCGAAGTTGCCGTACGAACGCTCGAAGCAAACCCAGAATCCTCAGACCATTCAAGTGAATACGGAGTCGCAGCGAGACCAGCACCGCTATCAACCGCAGCAGTCCATGTCCACGACGGAGTACTGTTATTAGTCGGAGAAGTTGTTGTTGGAGTTCCGGGGGTCGTTGGAGCAGCAGTATCGATTACGATCGCTTTGTTTGCAGCAAGTCCAGTGACCGGAATAAAGTTCGTCATTGGAACACCTCCAGTGTCATCAATAGTTCCCGCAACAGAAACAAGATCAAGATCGGAAGAAGTATCGCCTGCCTGCACGATGTAATTACACGATGCGGTAGCGGAGCTTGTCACGGTAAACGTACAGCTTCTATCAGTACTTCCTGTCTCAAGCGTAACCGTTACGCTTCCTGTCGAAGTAACTGATTTTGAAAAAGTAATATCAATGTCGACCGCTTGGCCAACGCCATATGCGCCATCGACAGTATCCGACGAAACATTCGTAATCTCCGGAGGA
>CAIQBF010000003.1 GCA_903869975.1 uncultured bacterium
CAAGCGCCATATCCGCCTGACTTTGAAAAAGCCCTGCGGAATATGGCTTAGGCTGGATGCTGAAAAAGTGCCTTGCAATATGGTTTTTCGTATGGTAGAGTACGCCCTGTTATGGCATTAACCCTTACACCAGTAAAAACAGAAGATCGCGCCGGGCTTGATTTCTCGTCAGGCGACACCGTGCGCGTCTGGGTCAAGATCCCGGAAAAAGGCAAGTTCCGCCTTCAGGCATTCGAAGGTCTCGTTCTCGCGCGCAAGCACGGCACAGAGATCGGCGCGACATTCACTGTCCGCAAGATCGCGTCGAGCGTTGGCGTTGAGCGTATTTTTCCGCTCTTCTCACCAATGATCGATTCTATCGAGATCATCAAGCGCTCAGGTGCTCGCCGCAGTAAGCTTTACTACGTTCGTGAGAAGGCAGTGCGCGACATCCGTAAAAAGATGAAGAGCGTCCGCGTTGTCGCAAGCGAAGAGGCGGATATCGAGGAAGCAGAAGCGCCGGCAGTGGAAGAAAAGACAGAAGCCTAGTATACTAGGGAAGCCGTTCGAAAGAATGGCATACGCGCAGGTGGCGAAACTGGTAGACGCACTACCTTGAGGTGGTAGCACCCGCAAGGGTATGGAAGTTCAAGTCTTCTCCTGCGCACAACGAAAAACACCCTTACTCTGTAAGGGTGTTTTTCTATACAAAATTCAGGTTTAGATCACCGTTAAGATATATTTTGAAAAGAGAATTTTATTTCTTGGTAGCCGGACTCTTTTAGTGTTCGTGTATACCGCTCATCATCGAAGCCGATTCTTTTTGATCAACCGGAGCAAAAATATCCTTATTTGCATCGCCGGATACCTCAAGTACGGCCCAAGCTCCTTTGTTCATCCGAGCGAGTGCGTGGTCGACGAGCAGGAACTTGCCGGGAACATCGACTTTGAATTCAACAATACTTGCGCCACCAGGGAGGACCGCAGTTGTTTGTACATTTTTGAATATTGCGGAACCTTCGCCAATTGCGGCTTCAGGATATACCTTGTCGAATATTTCTCCAATAACATGAAATGAGGAAATAAGATTTACACCACCGTTACCGACGTACATACGGACAGTGTCACCGACGTTTGCGTGCAGACGGGGAGTGCTCTCTATCTTCCCGTTGAAGACGACGTAGTTCGGGGTCCCCTTGAGAAGGGATTCGGAATCAAACGGGACAAGTCCACGTTTACCGAGTTGCCCCGTGGTGTAGAGTTCGCCCTGCATGACGTAAAATTCCTTATCGACTTTCTTGAGTGCGATGCTCGGGTTTTTTGGGTCTACCATGATGAGTCCGTATTGTCCGTGTGAGTTATGCGTACTGACGTTTGGCATGGCGCAGTGATACACATAGAGTCCTGGGCTGAGTGCTTTGAAGCGGAAGGTTTTTGTTTCGCCTGGATTTACATCGGTGAGCGTCGCACCTCCGCCTGGGCCTGTAACTGCGTGAAGATCGATATTGTGGTGATGCAGGCTTGTTGGGTCGTTTGTGAGAGAAACTTCTACCGTATCACCTTCGAGCACGCGGAGCATCGGTCCCGGAACTTGACCATTGTATGTCCAATAGTTGAAATAAATACCGGGAGCTATCTCTGAAACGACTTCTTTCGCCGTGAGCGAAATACGTACAATACCATCAGCCTCTGGCTTCTGTGGTCCACCAGGGACACTCGCCGGGTCTGCGGAAATATCCGCTACTTTGGTGAAGTCGTCTGCGTGGACGAGGAATTCGAGGATCTTGCTGAAAGGGATAGAAGCGGGAACACTTCCTGGAGCATGCGAATGCATAAATGCCGGCATAGCGAAATTGGGGGGATAAGTGCGGTTTGCAATGAGGCCCGCAAAGAGCGCGATGACGAACAACCCAAGCGGTATATATACACCGCGTTTCTTAAGTGTCTCTCGGACGATGGGCTTTTTATACAAATGCACAAGCAATACAATTACAGCTGCGAACCCGATGATACCGGCAAGCATTTCGAAAATAAGATAGGTAAACATATATCGATATTGTACCAAAATGAATAATATAATGTACTTAATTACGATGCTGAAGGTACGTTCTCTTGCCTTCAAATACCCACGATCGGAAACTCCAGACTAGTAAGCATGTTTGTTAGTTTTTTATTGCCTGTTCGTATAGTAGACTTAGGTGATATGGATACGTTGCGAGAGAAGGCGGGGTTTGGTCAAAAGACAACAGAGAAGCCTTTTGATCCAAGGCAGGAAAAAGCTGAAATTTGGCAAGGTATAAAAGGTGTCCTCGACGAATCTCGAGAGCATCTGTATGAAGTTGGTTCTTCACTACAAGTAAATCCGATCTCTTTTGTCTTCGAGGCTTCGCTTGAGGATGGGCTTGCTCTTGCGAAGTATCTTCGACTGACTCCGGAAGAAATAACGCAGTTCACCCTCACGGGAGGGAGTTCTTTTTTTAGAGAAAAACACGAAAAAGTACTCGAGCAAGCACGCACTTTTTTGAGATTGTCCGGTGTGGCAGATGATAGTATTGAGCCGTTTATGGACGGTACTCAGAACTCTCGGGACACTGGGGAGAAAATGGAACAGTCAGTGGCTCGCCGAGATGATATTTCCCGAGGATTTTCTCCTGAGATGCAGGATGTTTTAAAAAAGATTGAAACTTACTATGCCCATTTTCTCCCGTTTCGAGCGGAGG
>CAIQBF010000004.1 GCA_903869975.1 uncultured bacterium
CATGCGGAGCGTGTAGTACCACTCAAGTCCGCCTTGGACAGGTGTGCCAGTGCCAGGCATGTATGCTGGATCGATGCCGTCAACGTCGATGGAGATGTAGACTTTTTTGTTTTTGATAGCACTCACGATCTTTGCGATAGTTGGTACTGGACCAACGCCCCATTCAAAGACTGAGATCGTTTTCTTGTTGGCGGTGAAGTAGTCGTATTCGGCTTTGGAGAACGCTCGGATACCAACCTGCACGAGTTTGAAGCCCATTTCGTGTGCGCGGCGCATGACGGCTGAATGGGCGTATTGTGTCGGCTCGCCATCGGTATAGTCGCTGTCGTCAGCACGGAGATCGCAGTGAGCGTCAATCTGGAATATGGTGATGTCGCTTGGCTTGTGTTTCTTGGCGAGTGCTTTGAGTGCGCCGAAACTCATGGAGTGCTCGCCGCCGAGGAGGACGGTGAGAGGAGCCTCGCTTTCAGTACAGGCTTTGACCACGGCCTCGTGTGCTTTTTCGGGGCTCATGTGTGGAAGGCTCGGGATCTCATATGCAGCGATCTTTATCTTTTCTGTCGATTCCGTTTTGTAGCGGCGATCCCAGAATTCAATCTGCGTATTGAGGCATTCGACTACTTTTCGAGGACCTTCAGCCGTGCCTTTATGAAAAGAGGCTGTTTTGTCATACGGAGCACTGATAATGAGTGCGTCGGCGTCCTTTGGATTTTTTGTATTTATGATGGATTGTGGCATATCTCCAAATACTAGCACATCTCCGGGGACCTTTGCCAAGTTGCATATTCGTAGTATAATCGGAAAATGTCGAACAAGATTCATGTTTGGGCTTATATCATCTTGGCTGTTCTTTTAGCCGTTGCCGCCAATTATACAAGTACCATTTGGGCAGGGAAGCAGAGTAAATTCACTCCCTGGCTTTTGGCAGTTATTATTATATCTCCGGCTGTGTTTATTGTGTTCGGCCTGGTGACTTCAAAACTAGGTCTTGCGGTGACATCAGCCACCATTGATTCGCTACTCACACTGTCTACCGTACTTATCGGTTTGTTCTTTTTGAATGAATGGAACACCGTTTCTTTGTATCAATACGTCGGTATGGGCTTCGCTTTCTTTGGCATTATCTTAATGCAGTTCCATAAATAAAATGTCTGATTCTCTTTTAGAATACGCGCCGTATACAGTTCTTGATTTTGAAGAAGCAAATCGTCGTGCTCAGCAATTCGCAGATCATATCGAGAAGCATTCTGATGATCTTGTGCACATTTTGCTTAAGTATGAGAGTCATGAAGTTGCTCAAGATGAGATTAGCCGAACGCTCGACCTTTTGCGGAGTTTGGAAGAAAACAAGGAATATTTTAAGGTTCGAATAGGCGAGGCAGCAGCGTTTCTTCCGAGAAATCAGCCACTGTACGCTTTTTCTTGTTTTGTGGTGGTTCCGTCGCTTATGGCGAGCCGCGTACATTTTCGTATTCCGCACAGCATGAAGCTTTTTTTCGCTGATATGTTGGATCTTCTTGAGGCTACTCAGCAATTTCCCAATATTGTTGTTTCGCCGAAACAGCGAATTGAATTTTTGACTGAGCGATCCGCTCTTCTTGTCGACCCAAAAACACAGGAGGTTCGACCGGTTACAGAAGCCGTTATTTTTACTGGATTACCTCTTCATGCTGAACAGTTGCGTACGGTATTTGATAAGCGCACGATGTTTATCTCAAACGGTGCTGGGCACAACCCAATCGTTATTTCTAACGATGCAGACCTTGAAGCTGCTGTAGAAGCTGTTACAACTCTTCAGTTTTATAACCAGGGTCAAGATTGTGCGGCTCCAAACTCGGTGCTTATTCAGAGCGGAATCTACCGTGCTTTTATGGTCAAGCTTCATGAGACGATCAAGAATATCAAGATCGGTGAGTATCTCGATCGATCGTGCCGAATTGGTCCTATCAGTGATCCAAAAGATCTTGTGCGAATTCAAGATTTTCTTTGTGAGAACAGTACTTGGCTCGACATGTCGACTCCGGGTATTATCGAGACACGAAATGCAATTGTCATGCCTACGGTTATTACAAAACCTCTTGAAAAAGGTGGTAACTTCAATGAAATTTTTGCTCCAATTATCTTTGCTCAGAAATATGAGAATGATGCTGAGCTTTCAAAATATTTTGAGGACAAACAGTATGTTCTCAATGCAATGTACGTTACGCTCTACGGATCGAGCGAGTATATCCATGGTTTAATAGGGCGTTCGATTGAAGGCCGTATTCTTCATACAAAAGAAACGTTTCTTCATAATAAGCACCTGCATGCAGAGGGTATGGAGCGTGGTACGTGTCAGTATGGAGGATACGGATACGGAGCATCGAGCGTGAGTTTTGACGGTAAAACTGTCGCCATGCCAACGTTGCCTCAGCGTGAAATCTATGAATTTATTGAGAAGCCGTTACTTAAAAAACTTGCCAACGGAAAAGGGGCGGATCAATTTGCTCGCTTTACAGAAATTCAGCTAAAGAATGTTCAGAAAATTCTTCGCCTGCATTCGGAAAAATCAAATGAGGAGAATAGTTCTGCTTCCGTTATGGGCTCGTCGTATTTGGATACGCAGACTCTGCCGACTGGTGGTGCTCGCTATCTTGAAATCGCGGAGGGTTCTCTCTATCGACTTCTCCCAAGTCCGAATGTTGATTTTGCAGCGAACCTCGATCTTAATGATCGCGCCATCATTCAATCACTGAAAGATCTTTTGCAGAAAAAACCAGAACTTACGCAAGAGGATTTCGCGAGCTTGCTCTATGCACTTCCTAAAAAAGAAGGGGCTAGTGCTGAAGTGAATCAAGATCACCAGCGGCGATTTTTCAAGAACGTGTACCAGCTCTTGGGTGGTAAGGAATCCGGCCCGAAACTTACGTTCTTCCTTTGGGAAGCTGAAACTAGTACTATTTATAGGCTTTTAGATATATAATATAAGAACAATATATGGATAGAATCGGAGGAGTAATGCGTAAAATAAAAAATCCTGTTTGGGTTGGGCTTACTCTTTTGGCTATTTCAATAATTGTAATTATTCTTGCTACGAATATTCTCTATCAGCGTACTGTTGTCTTGCTGACTGATAATCTTCGCGAAACAATTCTTACAATATCTAGAACACAAGCTACAAATATTAGTGCAGATGATCTTTCTGCTCTTAAAACAAAAGATGATTGGAAAAAACCTGAATGGTCTCGCGTCGTCACCCAGCTTCATAGCGTAAAATATAGCAATAAGAATATCGTCTTTATGTATATCTTCCGCAAGAAAGCGGCAGATCCTACACAGATGGAATTTGTTGCGGACGCTGATTCTATCAATCCTTTTGCTAATACGAGCGGTGATCCTTCTCGGTACGTTGACGTTAATCGTGATGGTCTTATTGAACCTGATGGTCCGGATAAGCTTCAGTGGCCAGGACAAGACTATGCTGAGGCTGTTGATATTCCTGAAACGTTCGCGGCTTACGATAAGGCACTCACCAGTACTGATCTCTATACCGATGCCTACGGCAGTGTTATTACCGGATATGCTCCAATAAAAGATCAATATGGAAATACTGTTGCAGTCCTCGCGACTGACGTAAAAGCGGACGACTTCTTGACTATAACAACCCGTACACTTCGTCCTTTTCTTGAATTCATTATTTTCCTGACTTTGACTATTTCTGCTCTTACGATAATTGTCATTCGCACATGGAAAAAATACATGAAATCGTTAGAGGATTTTAACTATCAAATAACGATTACCAATGAAAAGCTGCAAAGTCTCGATAAGCTCAAGACAGAGTTCCTTTCTCTTGCGGCTCACCAGCTTCGCAGTCCGCTTACGGCAATTCGAGGATATACCTCAATGCTTCTCGACGGATCTTTTGGCCTGATCGCTGACGAAAAACAGAAAGATGCTATCGATAGAGTTATGCAGTCGAGCACACACCTTACCAAGGTTGTAGAGGACTTGTTGAACGTTTCCAAAATTGAGGCCGGAGGAATGAAGTACTTTATGGTTCCGTTTGATATCGAGAAGCCCGTTAAGGAGCTTTCTACTGATCTTTCGATCACAGCACAGAACAAAGGCCTCACGCTCACTTTTGCTACGGATGGTACTGGTCCGTATATGGTCAACGGAGATGTTGAGAAGATTCGTCAGGTGGTACTCAATGTGATCGATAATGCGATCAAGTACACACAGTCAGGATCAATCGCCATTCTGCTTTCTCGGGACGTAGAAAAAGGGAAAATCCGAATCGCGGTGACTGATACTGGTATGGGAATTTCTTCTGGTGAAAGAGAAAAGCTTTTCTTGAAATTCAGCCGTGGAGCAGGGGGTCACACGAATACTACCGGTTCTGGTCTTGGACTGTATCTTGCCAAGCAGATTTCAGAGGCGCATGGAGGAAGTATCTCTATCGATTCTCCCGGTGTAGGACAAGGTTCTACCTTTACGATTAGTCTCAAGGCCGTGCAGTAAACATCTTCACACTACGCAAAAAGAAAGCACTCAGTATGAGTGCTTTCTTTTTTATACCTTTTATATTTTGTGAATGACGGGACCTGTGTCGGTATCTTTGACTTCGTATCCAGCTTCGGTAATTTTGGCGCGAAGTTCATCGCTCTTGGACCAATCTTTTGTGCGGCGGGCATCTTCGCGTTCTTGTGCGAGGCGTTGGATCACTTCAGGGATCTCTTCTTTTGTTTCCGCGCCGAGATCAAGTCCGAGAACTCGATCAAAATCAAGAGCAGTCTTTTGGATGACTGCGGCAGAGAGTGTCTTGTCTTTGAGGAGTTCATGAAGGACGGATAGCGCGAGCGGTAGGTTGAGGTCGTCATTGAGTGCACTCATGAAGCGATCTTTGTAGGATTCATCAGGAACGATGTTTTCTTCATCGCTCTGTTCATCTGGTGTCGTATGTGCCGCGAACGACTGTCGAATACGACCGAGGGCTGTAGTTGCAGCGTCTAGTCCCTCCCAAGTGAAGTTCAGCGGGTTTCGATAGTGTCCTGAAAAGTAGAAATATCGAAGCGCGAGCGGAGAGTATCCGCGGCTCTTGAGATCATGTAATGTATATGCGTTGCCAAGCGATTTTCCCATACGGCCGCCGTCGATCTGGAGGAATGCACCATGCATCCAGTGTCGTACAAACGGTGCTTTGTCGGAAGCTCCTTGCGACTGCGCGATTTCGTTTGGATGGTGGGTGCTCTTGAGATCCTCTCCGCCAATATGCAGATCGAACTGTGCTCCGAGCACAGACATGCTCATGGCTGAACATTCGATATGCCAGCCAGGGAATCCAACACCCCAGGGGCTCGGCCACTCCATATCGCGGACGGTGCCGTCTGTCGGGCTGAATTTCCAGAGAGCGAAATCTCTCGGATCGCGTTTTTCGGCATTG
Source organism: uncultured bacterium (assembly GCA_903869975.1). GTDB lineage: Bacteria > Patescibacteriota > Minisyncoccia > Phycocordibacterales > UBA9973 > CAITQP01. Next base: position 5,423 of record CAIQBF010000004.1, read on the forward strand.
AACTCAACACGAGCTCCTGCTTTGATTTGATCAAGGTTGGAAAGTTCACCATAGCGGTATCCGCGCGCTTCATAGGCGACAGTGTCGAAATACATGCCGTCATTGATTCGATACGCGAGGCCGTTTTTCTCGATGCGCTCTACAAGTGCTATTTGTTCAGGAATGTGTTCCGTTGCAGCCAAGAATGCTATGGGCTGGGTCAGATTAAGTGCCTGGTATCCTTTTTTGAAATCTTCAGTGTAGAACTTGGCAATTTCCCAGGCATTTTTACCTTCTTTCTTTTTTGCTTTCTCCATGCGGTCTTCGCCGGTGTCAGCGTCACCTTCGTTGTCTCCAGTGAGATGGCCGACGTCGGTAATGTTCATGTAGTACCGAACGTCGAATCCGTTATAGCTAAGTGTTCTCGCTACGATATCTCCGAGCGTATAGGTGCGCCAATTGCCGATCGTGACATAGGAATATACGGTCGGTCCGCAGGTATACATGCCGACAGTAGTACCCTCGTGCGGAGCAAAAGTTTCGAGTTTCTTAGTGAGTGTATTATAGAGAATTAAAGCCATTTTTTGGACCGGAAATAGGCCACTTGAAATATGCCAATGAACGCCATTGATGCAAAGACAAGTCCTAGTTGTAGCGGTGTGTTAAGAGAAAGATATTTTGAATCCATAGCAAATATCCAAGAGACAAGTCCAAGTGGCAGCATGATGACGTTTACGATGGTCAGACGCTGCATCGTTGAGTTGGTTTTGGTTGAAAGAAGCGAGTCGTTCGTCTGACGAAGGTCGATGAGTGTCTGGCGGTTTTCCTCGAGTGCTTGTTCTATATGGCCGTATTCGCCCTCGATGACAGACATATAATTTTGGAATTCTGCGCCATACAGTTTGGAACACATCTGCGAAAAAGACCGAAGCATTTCTTTGTGCGAACGTAGAGCAGAACGGATATCGATAAGGGTTCTGCTTGTTTTAGAAAGAAG
>CAIQBF010000005.1 GCA_903869975.1 uncultured bacterium
GGAAAAATACCTGCTGCCGGATGCAAAAAACTTACAGATCCACGCAAACGTGCGTCCCCAACTTGAAAATCTCCTCGCCGCCGCCGAATCAGCAGGCCTTGGCCTTCGAGTTGACTCAGCCTTTCGTTCGTTTGGTACTCAAGCAGTGCTCAAGGCAAGCTACCGCGTAACGTATGGCGCTGGAACAGCAAATTCATTTTCGGCAGAACAGGGATACTCCGAGCATCAGCTTGGAACGACTGTCGACTTCACGACAGTAAAACTCGCCGGAGGCCTTTCTGGTTTTGAAAAAACTCCCGAATACACATGGCTTAAACAGAACGCATCTCGCTACGGATTCGTCCTCTCATACCCTGAAAACAACACCTCGTACCAATTCGAACCGTGGCACTGGCGTTTTGTGGGAGTACGACTTGCTATCGAATTACAGAATCAAAACAAGTTTTTCTATGATACCGACCAGCGCGTGATCGATACATATCTCGTGAACATTTTTGATTAGTTTATTTGTCGAGATCGAGCACTTCGTCGATACGAATCTGTGCGATAAACTCAGGAACGTGCGAGACGATAATCATCGCGCCTTGGTACTGATCAAGTGCTTTTGCAATGATCGGCAAGTGACGGAAGTTGATGTGGTTGGTCGGCTCGTCGAGGATAAGCAATCCTGGCTGTTCAAGCACGAGACTCGCAAACGCAACAAGACCTTTCTGTCCTTCTGAAAGCGCCCCGATCTTCGTATTCATGATTTCACCCGTGATCAGGAATCCTGCTGCTACTGCACGCATACGCTCCTCTTCAAAGCGTCCTGTCGTCTTCATGACGATATTTTTGAGTGCCTGGAGCGGCGTCTCGTCGAAATTGAGTGTACCGAAATCCTGGCGGTAATATCCAACACGTACGCCTCCCTGAATAGTCGCCCCCTTTGCTGTACCGCGAGCAATACTTTCAAGAAGCGTGGTCTTCCCGATGCCGTTTGGACCCTTAAGGAGAAGGTGCTGGTTGCGCTTGAGCATAGCGGAAATCTTACGCTCTACCGGCTTACCGTTCTTCATCATGCCAAGCGACGTGATCGAGATAATCTCTCCGATAAGGTCAGGCTGGTGCGGAATCTGAAACGGCTTGATCGTCTTGTCCTCCTTGCGAACATCCACCATCTCTTCTTCCAGGTCTTCAGCCAATTCTTTCATACGCTTCGCCACGAGACGCAGGCGGCCTCCTTTGTGTGCGAACTCATTTGACTTGTCTTTCTTGGCTTGGATTTGCTTGGCAAGTTGCGCGTTTTTCATGTTCTCCTTTTCCACGCGAGCAGTGATGTCTTTGAGCACGTTGTTGTAGTTTCCTACGTAGTATTCTACTTTGCGCGTATAGATATCGAGATAGAGCACGGCGTCCGTGAACGCATTAAGGAATTCCGCATCATGGGAAATAACGACGACGGTTTTTTTGTATTCGATAAGAAATTTGGTTAAGTGAGCGATACCGGCAGTATCAAGGTTGTTGGTCGGCTCGTCGAGCAGCAAGATATCTGGATCGGTGATGAGTGCCGATGCAAGCAAGAGACGTGCCTGCTGGCCGCCAGAAAAACTGCGAATTACGCGGTCATGGACTTTTTCGTGACCTTTGAGATTTACTACTTCAAGTACGTCGTCAATTTTAGGATCAATATCGTACACTTTCTGCTTAAACTGGTTCTGGAAAAATTCGCGCACCGTAAGATCCATTTCGGCACGTGGAATAACCTGACGGCTCGTAGCAATAGTGACGCCGTCGCCAATGATAACCGTGCCGTTTTCAGGCTCGCTTGTACCATTAATCAGCCCAAAAAGAGTACTCTTCCCGGCACCATTCTGGCCCATGAGCGTGATCTTAGCACCGCGACGGATACCGAAAGAGACTGTGTCGAGAATAGGCTTATTGTGACCATATTCGAAAGACACCGCTTCGAAACGGAGGATAGATTCGTTTTTTGACATTACGAACCATATAATACCGCATATTTGACGAAATGTAAAATACGAGGCCGGTTATTTTTTTGGGAAATACCGCATCGGATCAAGGTACGCATTCGGTGCTGCGGTTGGAATAGTGATCATTCTGCCAGGGCACGCCTTACTCGCAAAACTATTTACACTAACACCATCGTTCGGGAAGACGGAAACGTGCAAATGAGGGCCCGTGGCATACCCAGTAGCGCCACTATACGCAACGACGTCACCCGCTGACACACGAGCACCCTGGCTTGTTTTAATCAAAGACAAATGTCCAAATACGCTTGAGAGACCGTTGTCATATTTTATAAACACCCAGTTACCATACGAGGCACCTGGACACGCAATATCTGCATTACCTGCCCCCATAACGACACCATTAGCAAGCGCTTTCACTGGAGTACCCGTTGGAACTCCAAAATCGATACCGTTATGTGAGCCGGTGGTATAGAGTCGCGCCGCCGCAACAGTCCGTCCGAAGAACTGCGTCACGACAACCTTGTCTACCGGCCAAATAAACGTGCTTGAACCAGTCGTAGGCAAAGAACTCGGATTAAGTACATATTTGAGACGCGATTCATAATCAGCAAGATCCGTTTCCATCTGCTTTTTGAGAGCAGTTTTTTGAGCGACTAGTTTCTGGTACGTCGCTTCCTGGTTCTTGGTGCTTTTAAGCAGAGAGCTCTGCTGCGCCTGATTTTTTTGATTGATCGTTTTTTGATCGCGTAACTGAGTATCGAGTTTTATGAGCTCAGCTTTAGCCGCGGAAACCGCCGTCTGATTAACGACGAGCGCATCCTTGGTTGTTGTCAGCTGGCCCGTCTTCTCGCGGATACCTTGTCTGAAGGCCTGCTGTTCTCCTACATAATGCCAAAGATCTGATAGGTTACCCTCGGCAAGCGCAATAAATCCAAGGGAGTTTGTGTCGGAAATATTGATGTCACGAATATTTTTCGAGAGAGCTGCTTCCATGGAATCAATCGAAACCCCTGTCTTTTTGATCGAAGTGCCGAGCGACGAGAGGCGCAAATTGGTGGCAGATATTTTGTCTTGGGTCAGTTTGATATCGGCGCTCAGTTTACGAGATTGCACCGTGAGTGTCTGGAGTGCGTTTGCAAGCGTATTTTTACTTTTGCCAAGTTCGGTGAGCTGGCTCTGGTACTGAGCGATTTCTTTTTCAAGATCGCTAATAGCCTTGTTTTGTACAATGATCTTGTCCGCCAAATCACTCGCGGAGTCCGCAGCGTACAAAAAGACGGGCACGGCACCAAGTACACAAAGACACAGCGCAAAAAGACATCGAAAAATATACTTTCTAATAATCACCTTCGTATTGTACTAGAGATGTGACACTACGCCAAAATACCAAGCGCTGTATCGATACGAGCAAGCGTATCAATACGACCAATGATAGAAGCAATGGTGAATGGATCCGGCGACTGTTCGCGGCCACTGAGCGCGTATCGAAGCGGATGCAAGGCAGGTCCGCGTTTTGGCAGCGTATCTGCGTAACTCATAATGCGATCCTTGATCATTGCGATGTCCCAATCTGAATCGGCAATATCAGTGAGCAGTGTTCTCGCGGTCTCAAGATGTCCGCGTGTTTCAGTAGGTATCGAACCTTTGAAAGATATTTTTTCAGCATCAAGAACTGGTGAGGAGAAGAAGAATCCTAGCTCGCCACTCTCTGCCATCGTTCTAACATCAGAAAATTTCTCGATTCTCTCCACAATGATCGGCACAAGACTATGTATTCGATTGGTAGTACAGGTTGGAAGTTCGCGGATGTTTTCTGGAAGGTGCGCCGTAATTCCCTCTTCCTGTTTCTCGTACGAAAGTGCGCGAATATGCTCACGATTGATCCAATCGAGCTTTTTTGTATCAAGCTGTGCGCCAGAGCGCTGCACACGTGCAATATCAAATTCGGCGATCAGCTCCTCAGGAGAAAATATCTCTTTTTCTGTCCCGGGATTCCAGCCAAGAAGCGCAAGGAAGTTTACAATGGCTTCCGGCAAGTATCCTTCATCGCGATACTCGAGTACATCTTTCGCCCCGTCGCGCTTAGAGAGCTTCTTGGTACCTCCGGGCCCAAGGATCGGCGGCAGCGTAACAAAGATTGGCGGCGTAAGACCGAGCGCCTCATACACAGCCAGAAACTTAGGTGTCGAGGAAATAAACTCCTCGCCACGCATGACATGCGTCACTCCCATTTCGATATCGTCCACAATGTGCGCGAAATTGTAGGTCGGATATCCATCACTCTTTATAAGTATAAAATCGTCGACAGCCTCAACACCCGCCGAGAGGTCTCCTCGGGCGACATCGTGCCATGCATATGATGCTATCGGAGTCTTAAAACGAAGCGGTTTGGTGCCGTCCCATGTTCCAAAAGTTTCTGGACGATGATCTCGAAAAAGAAACGGGCGCTTCTCGTCGTCGGCTTTTTCGCGGAACTGCTGGAGCTCTTCATCTGTGTATGGATCAGGATATGCAAAACCTTTTTGGATGAGTGTTTCGGCATAGGTGCGGTACAGTGAAAGACGCTCTGACTGCAAGTACGGAGCATGCGGCCCTCCAATATCAGGACCTTCGTCGTACGCAATGCCGAGCCAGCCAAGCGCAGCCATAATATGATCAGCCGATCCCGCAACCTCGCGCTCTTTGTCAGTATCTTCGATACGTAAAATGAAAGTACCTTTGTTCTTTCGAGCCCAAAGCCAGGCATACAGCGCAGTACGAATACCACCGACATGCATCATGCCGGTAGGACTTGGTGCGAAGCGAGTGACGATGTTTTTTTCAGAATTCATAGAAATGATCATAGCAAATAAAGCTTTTTTTATATATTGACTTTATTCCTAAAAAGTGCTATTATAGTTTTAAGTAATCGGCCCCTAAGACTTATGCGTATGAAAACCCACAAGCCGCTCCCCTTCTGGAAGCGGCTTTTTTTCTATCTATTTCTCGTGCTCAAGCGCAATATCCACGAGTAGGCGTGCTATTTTCTCAGCAGCGTTCGGTGTGGCAAATGCCTTAGCAGCGGCCGACATATTACGGCGACGTACGTCGTCCTCAAGACAACGCCGTACCTCAGCAAGAAGAATGGTCGGAGAGAGATTCCCTTGCTGAACAACTTCTGCTGCACCATGACGAGCGTAGTTAAAAGCGTTTTTCTTCTGATGATCCCCGTACGATCCTTCGAGTGGAATCAAAATGCAGGGCAACCCCCATGCCGCAATTTCAAAAATAGCAGACCCCGCACGTGAGATCACAAGTTTTGCTGCACCAGCCGACATTTTGATTGCGAGTGGGTGAAGGAACGGAAACGGGCGGTAGCGTTGTTCGTAGAGATCACTTCCCCCAAGCATAAATTTGGCACGCATATTTACGTTCTCGAAATTGAGCACCCCGGTCTGATGAATGACCTGATACTTTTCGAGTAATTGTGGCAGTGAGTCCACAACGATGTCGTTTACTGACTCTGCTCCAAGCGAACCGCCGATAACCAGTATCGTCGGCACCGTCGGATCAAGTCGTAAATACCCAAACGCGCCCTCTTCTTTCTTCTCAAGTACATCTTGTCGAATAGGCTGCCCCGTAAGAGCCACGCGACTTTTTGGAAAATAATTCGAAGCCTCGTCATATGACACAGCGACCTTCTTGGCGAATTTTCCCGCCCATTTATTCACGCGTCCTGGCACCGAATCCGACTCATGAATCACAACGGGGATCCCAAGAATACGTGCGGCCATAAGTACGGGAAAGCTTGCGTAGCCGCCTTTACCAAAGACAACATCTGGATACAAAAAGAAAAGAGAACCGAGTGCCTGAAGAACACCGAGGCCGGTCTTGAACAAATCAAAAAAATTCTGTATCGACGAATACACGCGAATTTTGCCCGCCGATACATTTTCATAGCGAATGCCATTCTCAAAAAGCGCTTCTTTGTCGTACGGCTCATCTGAGTAATAAAAAAGTTCGAGGTCGAGAATCTTCTCGCGGTCAACTATCTTGTGTACCGCCTCAGCCACCGCAATAATCGGGTAAAAATGTCCGCCTGTTCCTCCTCCTGTGAATACAATTCGCATAATATAGTTAGATGGTCATTTAAAAAATGATTACGTCCGCCGCTCCTTCGAAATTGCCAGAATCATACCGACAGCACCGAGAGAAATTGCAAGAGAAGTCCCTCCTTGGCTAATAAAAACAAGCGGAACGCCAGTAAGCGGAAAGAGTCCAGTAATCGAAGCTATGTTCATAAACGCCTGGAGTGTTATTAGTATAACAAGCCCAGACGCCAAGAGTCCACTGAACAAATTGGGTGCGCGACGCGCTATCCAAAGCCCGCGCATCACGAAGAGTACGTACAAAATAACAATCGTGGTCGTTCCAATAAACCCGAACTCCTCTCCAATAACAGCAAAGATTGAATCCCCTTGCGGCTCAGGTAAATAGTTGAATTTTTGAATACTCTGTCCGAATCCTCGTCCACGAACCTGGCCTGATCCAAGCGCGATCAACCCCTGCTGTAACTGATACGATGAGCCTGTCGGGTCGCTGGACGGATGAATGAACGTCATAATACGCTGCCGCAGATACGGTGTTGCGAACGCAACAGTAGCAAAAAGCGCCACCGCGATACCGCCAAAAACCAAGAGATGTTTAACGGGCGTACCCGAAAGAAACAACATACCAAGCCCGGCTGAACACATGAGGATAAGACTCTTGGTGTCGGGCTGAAAGAGAAGGACACTTCCAATAATCCCAAGAATAATCACGAGAGGTAAAATTCCAAAAAGGGGGCTCTCTACCTTCTTCTTGACCCATGAAAGCCAAGCTGAAAGATAAATGATAAAAGCAATTTTCAAAAATTCTACGGGCTGAAAAGAGAAACCAAAAATATTGACCCATCGTCTAGCGCCGCCATGAGGGATACCGAGATGTGGAACAAAAACAAGAGCGGTAAGCGCAATTCCAGCAATCAATATTTTGCCTGCATGCAAGCGCCAAAACGTATACGGCACTCGCATACACACAAAGAGAGCGACTGCTCCCCCAACGAGACCAAGAACAATCTGAGAAACAAGAATTTGATAAAAAATGCTCGAGCTTCGTGCGAGAACACCAAGCGCAGCCGAAAAGAACGAAAATATTCCAACCGTTACAAGCACGATGACGATCGTGAGGAAAACGAAATCGATAGTTTTCTTTTCAGTCTTCACCATTATGATATCAGTGCAAGCACAATGCCAAAGACGGCACACATAGCAGAAAATATCCAATAGCGCATGGTTACTTTGTATGTCGGCCAGCCTTTTGCAAGGTAGTGGTTATGCAGCGGAGCGACCAAAAAGATTTTTTTGCCGTCACGAAACTTCTTGGAAGCGAGCTGTAGGACAACAGAACCCGAAGTGAGCACCAGAGGCAGCGCAATAACGGGAAGAAGGAGAACCTTGCCTGTCAGGAACGCTACGACGGCAAGTGCAGTCGTGAGCCCCATCGTGCCGGTTTCCGACAAAAAGAATCGAGCCGGAGGTATGTTGAACCAGAGGAACGTAAGCAATGCCCCAACAACGACCATCGAAAAAGCAGCCAAATCAATCTGTCCTTGTGAATACGCAATCACGCCATACGCGCTAAACATCACAATAAATACACCGCCAGCCAAACCGTCAACGCCGTCGATAATACCCCCTGAGTACGTGGCAATCATGACGAATATAAAGAACGGAATAAAGAGCCAGCCAAGTTCGAGTATTCCTCCGAAAGGAATGGGGACGCCCGAGGTGCCGAGCTTGAAATAGAACCACAAGGCTCCAACGAGGGCGAGCAAAAAGACCACGCCAAGACGTTTGCGGAGAGAAAGTCCACCGCCCACAAACGTCCCCTTCCCGGCCACAACAAGCGCATCGTCAGCAAGACCCACGAGCGAAGCCACGACAAGAGTAAAGAGTGGCAACCATGTCTGATTACGAGAGAGGAACGAAAGCTTCACTGCTACATACGAGGGTAAGAGTTCCGCAGAGAGCGCCATAAGCACGGTAGTGATAAGCACACTTCCCCAAACAATAACGCCACCCATACGAGGAGTTTTTCGAACCTCATCACCATGCAGCTTGCTTGAAATGGTCGCATCACGTCCATCGATAGTTTTAGCGACGCTGGTTTTCTTCCAGAGTTTCCATTTATACAGATACCGCGAAATAGGCGGGGTAATGATCATTCCAATAAAAAAAGCCAACACGGCTGGAACAAATATTTTTACAGCATCGTTTACTGTTGCGTGAAGTTCAAAAAGTGAAGAGTTGTTCATTTGTTTATATTCCGTACTAATTCTCGCACGATCGCACGCTCATTCCATGGAACAGCCCCGTCTTTGGTGATCATGGTCATCTCAGCGCCCTTGCCTGATATCAATACTATATCACTCGGACCGGCAAGAGAGAGAGCTTTCTGTATTGCCGCACGCCGATCAAGAATACTAAAGAGGTTACTATCGGGCTTCTTTCCTTCTTCCTCGGCCACTTTTGAAAGCGTCTCCACCAGCATCGCTGGATCTTCGTCGTAGGGGTCTTCGTTGGTAATAATGAGATAGTCTGCTTTCTTTGCAGCAAGACGCACGAGCGGTACGCGAGATTCGCGCCCACCACCAATAACTCCAGTAAGAAGAATCGTTCGGCCGCCCTCGCCACGCAAACTCTCAGCAGCCGCGAGTAGCGCACCAAGACTCGCTGGCTCATGCGCATAATCAACGACGACAAGAAACTCCTGCCCTTCGTCTATTAATTCCATACGTCCAGGAATCACTTTAAGCGACGCGAGCCCTTCAAGAACTTTTTCCTCGGGGATGCCAAACACTCTTCCCATAATAAATGCCGGGAGCGCATTGTAGATATTAAAAATTCCCGGAATAGACAATCTCACCGTTTTCCCTTTTACGGTAAACGTGGTGCCGAGCGCATTCGAAACTGGATTATTCGCAATTACATCTCCTGCATCAAATCCGTACGTAATTTTCTGGTCTGCGGGTGATTGCAAGTAATACGAAGCGTGTTCGCTATCGGCATTTGCAATAATCACGCGAGGGATCGTGCGACCTTCCAGCACCTTGTTCGCATGCTGGAGCGACTTTTTAAAAAGGACGTTTTTGGCTTTTTTGTATGTCTCAAAACTTCCTCCATGCGAACCGAGGTGCTCTGGCGACAAATTGGTAAAAATAGCAATATCCACGGGGATACCAATATGACGGTACTGCTTCATGCCCTCCGAAGTCATCTCCATCGCAACTGCCGTAACACCAGCAGTTCGCATTTCACGCATTTTTTTCTGAATCAAAAATGGATCAGGCATTGTCATGTGATACGGATTGGGTGTCTCGATATCGCCAATGCGGAAATTGGCGCTCGATATGAGACCAGCGTGGATGCCGCCCGCATGGAGTACCGACCAAATATAGTTGGCTGTCGATGTCTTGCCTTTTGTTCCTGTAACGCCCACCACGATCATTCCACGCGCCGGAAAACCATACTGCGCAGCAGCAACCCACGCGCGCACGCAATGGTACAAACGCTTCACAAATTCAGGAATAAGAGATTTTATATTTTTCATATGCAATAAGCAGGCACAGCCCGAAGCGACGAAATATACCGATCCGCTGCATCATGCAGCACAATCATATCGGAGAAACGACCGTTCTCGGTCGACCCGAGAACACTTGCACCGAGCACAGCACCGCCAGGTTCTTGCCACAGGATAGCAAGATTGCCTCCAGCCGCAATAGTATATCCCGTTTTTGATGCCATCAAAAGCGGCAGTTTATCGCTCGCAAGATTTGTATTCTTGAGCTCCGCACGAGCACCACTTACTGAGCGAATAGTAATAGCTGGTTTAGTGCTCAAAGCGAATAATTCCGGGAAATCCTCAGCGCTGCGGTACAGTAGCTCTACCGTGTCACGCGCACTCCCAAAAGCTGAAGCCTGACCCCCTTCAGCATCAAGACCGGTAACACTCTGATACGCAAGCGTCGGCAAGCGCAAGACCGAAGCTTCAGTGTTCATCGTCGTAATAAATTGCGCGAGCGACATGCCGCTTGCCTGAGCAAGCATTGTCGCAGCATCGTTCGAGGATGGGATCAGCGCCGCTGCGACCAAATCTCGGACGACATATGAATCCCCCGCCTCGAAAGAACTCCATCCGAAAGTCTCAAGATCAGCTTCTGTGGCACGATACGAATCTCGAACAGAAGTATGTTCAAGAGCAACACGAATAGTCATTATTTTCGCAAGCGACGCCAGCGGAAGCGGCTCGCGCTCATTTTTAGAAAACAGCGCAACTTTGTGTTTAAAATCATATACATACGCAGCTTTAGCCACAATACGATCGCCTAAAGCACCGAAAGCATTCTCGGAAAGCTCCGTTCGAAGCGCACGGCACACCCTGGCTTTTTCCGCTGTCGCATGTCGGGAAATGTTTCCAGCAGCAACGACAACAAGAAAAAAGACAATGACGAGAAGGCTATGCAGGGCGTATTTCCGAGGCGTCTCCATTGTTTTCTTCCATTGTTTCCGACCCGAGTGCGGCTTTTGCAATCTCGCCATGAATACGCGCGTACTCAGGCAGCGCTTCTACTCGCTCCGCTCCGAGCGTTGCGAGCAGCGCGATTGTCGGCACATACATGAATTTTTTGCGATCTCGCGGATACGGTTTGCGTTCAATCAAGCCGCGCACAAGAAGCGATCGGAGAATAAATCCCGAGTTCACGCCGCGAATATAGTCGATCTTGCCCCGAGTGACCTCGTCGCCATACATGACAATAGAAAGTGTTTCGATCGAGGCCTTCGAAAGCGGCTTAGAGAGATCCTCTTTTGCAAGCTTTTCAAGCACAGCACTCGCCTCGGGGTGCGTACCGAGAGTGATCGTGTCGCCAGCGCGCATAAGCACGAGTCCGCGACCGCCTGAAAGCGCGGCCTCAAGTTCCGCGAGCGCGTCAGAAATTTGCTGTCCGCCAAGGCTTGTCGCCTTTGCAAGTTCAAGTATCGTCCATGGTTCAGGGCGAGAAAAAAGTAATGCTTCAATTAGTGCGGAATTTTTCATACAGTATATTCTTCGTCTCCTGAGGTTCGGTGGTCAAGCTTCTCCACGTCAGAAACTGCGGTAAGCTCAATATCGTCAAAATCGGTACTCTGCAACGCGTGCATCATCCCCTGACGAACCAATTCTAGCATAGCGAGGAAAGAAACGATCACATTACTCTTCATCGTTTCAGCATCATGCCCGACCACACTTCCCTGCCATGCTCGAAACGAAACACGCATCGCTGTTGTGACGCGTTCAGTAAGGTTTGAAAGCATTTCATCGATCGAGATTATTTTACGAACTCGCACCTCCGGTAGAACCTCGACTTTGGGTACGCGAGTTACGCACTCGAGCGCAGCACTCGCAAGTATCGCAGCTGAAAGCTTAGGGTCGGGCGCAAAAACACTAAGTTCGATTTCTCGCTCTGGTGGCATATGAATAATCTTCACGCCGTAGCGTGCAGAGATATCAGTGCTTATCTCGCGCATCATTGCGTAGAGAGCAAGCCGTGATTCAAGATCGACGATCTCTTTCTCCTCCTCTTTTGTCACCAAAAATCCAGGAAGTAATGAACGAGATTTTATAAGAATAAGAGTTGCTGCTACCGAAAGGAACGATGTTAGTTCAGTTAGACTGTCCTCAGAAAGCGAGCGTGCATACAGGAGATAGTCGTCGGTTACCGCAGCAAGTGAAATCTCGTTGATAAAAAGCTTTTTTTGTTCAACAAGGTTCAAAAGAAGTTCAAGCGGACCGCTGAAGGCGGAAGTTCTAACGGTATATGCCGAAGCCGGGAGCTGTTCGAGAGTCGTATCCACGAAGCGTATTTTAACGCATTCGAGCCTTTCTACCAAACAACATCTCCGAACCCAAGGATGCTACTACTGACAGTTATCAACAGTCCCCGCGTCATTGACGCCCGGTGCACGCCTGCTAAAGTAACATTCATTCGATATATGAACACGGCACAATCTCTCAGCGAGCTGCTTAAGATACCATCTCTCTCCGGCCACGAACGTAATCTGGCCGACTCTCTTTTTACGAGCTTGATTGTCACTGGACTTAAGCCGGTAAAACACGAAGGCAACGTATATGTGCATGTGCGCGGTAAAGACGCGACCAAAGCTCTGATCTTCAACGCGCACATGGATACCGTTTCTTCAGGCGCATTGTCGCTCTGGAAATATCCTCCCTACGGAAAGGAAGCTGGTATCGAACACAACGGCCGCGTCTACGGGCTCGGAGCGAGCGATGCAAAAGGCAGTCTTGTCGCTCTCCTTTCTCTTGCAGAAATACTTTCAAAAGAACAGCCTGCTATCGACGTTTGGATTGTATTCGCCGCGAAGGAAGAAACCGGCGGTGACGGCACAAAAGCATTCATAACCTGGTTTACTGACAAAAGCCACCTCAAAC
>CAIQBF010000006.1 GCA_903869975.1 uncultured bacterium
AGGCCTTGTTCAAAAGTATTTTTTGTCGCGGGCGGGTGGTGCTATTTTCTTGCTTTTTCTTAGAAAGAGGACTATTGTTCTCGGCAACGTTTCTTTCCTTTGAATCGTGTGTTCAAAGAAATAAAAAAAATCTCAACGTAAAAAGGAGGTATTTTTATGAAAATTACACCAGTCTGTAGCTCAGCTACAATTAACTAACTAAGGCAAAAGTAAAGGGACCGAGTCCCGCAGCTCTCTAGGAAAAAACCTAAGTATAATCTTACGGCCCTAGAGAGCTGTATTTTTATATATCCCCAGCTTCTTTGCTTGCGAGGGTATTCGTGGTACTATGAGCGGAGTAGTTTAGTTTCTCATGTGCGCCTTGTTACGCAGGGAGTGTACGGTGAACCCACTACTTGGAGGCCATCGAGGTCTCCACTTATAAAGTTTCGCGCGTGCGACGCATGTCTCGCACAGTATAATAGTATGGCAAAGAAGCTCTACGTTGGAGGAGTACCTTACTCTTCAACAGACGCTGATCTCAAAGCTCACTTCGAGCAGATCGGTCCTGTAGAATCAGCAGTCATTATCATGGATAAGATGACAGGCCGCTCAAAAGGCTTCGGATTCGTCGAAATGACGAACGACGAGGATGCTATGAAGGCAGTTGATACTCTCAACAACACTGACTTCCAGGGCCGCAAGCTCACCGTTTCCGAGGCACGTCCTCAGGAGCGCCGCTTCTAGTCTTTTTTGGATCTCTAAAACAAAGAAACCCTCTTGCTTCGGCTCGAGGGTTTCTTTGTTTTTTACCGAACATTGCCGTACTTGATATTTTTTGATATAGTGCTCCTGATCCATACGGGATCATGTTGGTACTTGTTTGAATGCTCTCTTGGTTGTGCGCCTAGGAGCGAGTAAGTCCGTCAAATATAGTGCTTTGTGTGCGTGTGTAGTTCAGTGGTAGAACGCTGTCCTGATAAGACAGAGGTCGTAGGTTCGATTCCTACCACACGCACAGAGAGCAGTAATGCTTACTTGTTTCTGGGGTTTGAAAAGGTTTACTGGTTCGTGTATACTCTCCATTGAGAGGGGAGGCCAAACACTGTGTTTGACCCTTTTTCATGTAAATGAAAGAACACACGCCACAATCATACTGGCACGACGCGCTCATGGCCTTTGGCCGGATGTCGGGTTGGATTGCCGGACCAATAGTGATCGCGCTTTTTCTTGGGAAATGGCTCGATCGCAGGTTTGGTACGGAGCCGTATTTTTTTGTAGGAGTCACCGCTATCGCGTTCATTGTTTCGGTATACGGGCTCGCAAGGGAAGGTGCAAGCTACAAGCGTTCGGTAGAAAGTAAAAACCAAACTCATGGAGGAACTGACCCACACAACAACTGAAGAAATCACGCATACGGCTGCGTCTGTTGAAGCTAGTCATGTCGCTGAACCAGCGCACGCTGAGGAAGGTGGACATGGATTTTCTCATGAAGCTGCGCTTTTTGCGGAACCTATCGTTCACGTCGGTGGTTTTCCTATTACGAACGCCTTGATCACAAGTTGGGCTGCAGTACTCATAATCGTAGCCCTCGCTGTTGCGATACGCATGAGTATCAAGACAATTCCAGGGAAACTCCAGCACGCGTTTGAAATATTTATCGAAGGAGCTCTTTCTATTGGCGATCAAGTCACAAACAGTCGCAAGATCACCGAGCGCGTATTTCCGATTGCGGCGTCTATCTTCTTCTTTGTGCTTATCAACAACTGGCTCGGTATATTTCCGCTCACAAGTTTCGGCATCATTGAGCACAACGCATTCATTCCGTTTATCCGTTCAGGAACAGCCGATATCAACACGACGGTTGCACTCGCGGTCATTTCGGTGATTGGAGCAAACATTTTCGGTATCGTCGCGATCGGCGGATGGAAGATGTTCAACAAGTACATCAATGTCATGTCCCTTGTGAACGCGATCAAGAAGATCAAGAAAGAACCAACCGCGCTCGTCGTGGCTCCAGTGCAGCTCTTCGTTGGTCTTATTGAGATTATCGGCGAGATTGCGAAGGTAGCTTCGCTCTCGTTCCGTCTTTTCGGTAACGTATTCGCGGGGGAGGTGCTTCTTGCTTCGATAGCTGGAATCATGGCGTATGGTGCTCCAGTGCCGTTCTTGTTCCTCGAAATAATGGTAGGCTTCGTTCAGGCATTCATTTTCGGAATGCTTACCATTGTGTACTTCACTATTGCCGCCTCTGATCATGATGAGCACGACGAAAGCCACGACGCTCACGGACACGAGGAGGAAACCACCCATCATATGTCTTCAAATTTTAATGAAGAAAAGAAGGTCGCTATTAGTAATTAGTAATAAAATATAAAAAATTTATGGAAAGCGCAGCAATGATTCAAATCGCAAAAGGTGCAACAATCGCTCTCGGTGTCGTCGCTCCAGCCCTCTCAATCGGATGGATTGGTTCAAAGGCAATGGAAGCTATTGGTCGCAATCCTGAGGCAGCAAGTAAGATTCTCGTTCCTATGCTCCTTGCAGCAGCGTTCGCAGAAGCTATCGCTATTTACGTTCTCGTTATCGCGTTCTCAATCAAGTAAGCTGGCAGTTTGAAGGTTTGAGATTTTTGTCTCAAACTTTCGCTACTGCCACCTTGCAGTCCTGTTCGCGAAGAATACTCACTACTATAAATTAGCAAAAATATAATGGATTCACTCATCGAAACATTTCACATAGACTGGAAGATTATGCTCGCACAGGCGATCAACTTCGCTATCGTCATCTTTGTGCTCTACCGCTTCGCGCTCAAACCGCTGAAGAAGCTCATGGACGAGCGCGGTGCAACAATCGAGGGTGGTCTTGAAAATGCTAAAAAGCAGGAGATTCTTCTCGCAAAACAGAAAGAGGATTACGAGGCCGCTCTTGCCGAAGCTCGTGCTAAGGCTGCCGAAATGATGAAGGAGACCAAGAAAGAGATCGAGGCATATCGTGCGAGCGAAAATGAAAAGACACAGGTCGCGCTTGCCGCGATGCTTGCAGCTGGAAAGGAACAAGCTGAGGCTAACGCTGCTCAAATCATGAGCGAAGTGAAGAAAGAGGCTGTCTCTCTCGTTATTTCTATCGCCGAAAAAGTGCTCGGTGAGGCTGCTTCCGGCAAAGTCGAAGCGAAGCTGGTCGAGGAGAGTATCAAAAACATCTAACCTATTATGGCCGCACTACGAACAAAACAATTAGCCGCAGTGCTTCTCGATCTGACCAACGGAGCTACGGAAGAGGAGTCTCGAAAGACGGTCAAAGAATTTGCCGCCTATCTCGCAAAAAAAGGACTCCTTAAAAAAGCGGGAAAGATCATGGAAGAGTACGCTACGTTGTATAATACAAAACACTCAGTCGTCGATGCTACCGTTACTCTGGTCGCTCGACTCGACGAAAAGAATCGGATGGATCTCCGCGAAGCGCTCAAGAAGAAACACGACGCTCGCGAAGTGCACATACTTGAAAAAGTAGACCAGCGACTTATCGGCGGAATGAAGATACAAATAGGAGACACGGTGTACGACAGCTCGATACAAAACTCACTCAATCAATTACAAGCACAGCTACTCAAATAACAGATATATGACTACAAAAAATACAATCATCGAAAATCTGAAGAAGGAAATCGCGCACTTCAAAAGCGATGCGACAACTGAACGCATTGGTACTGTGCTTGAGGTCTTTGACGGCATCGTGCGCGTATCTGGACTCTCAAACATAAAGAGCTCGGAAATGGTTACGTTCCCATCTGGTGTTACTGGCGTTGCGCTCAACCTCGAAGAAGAGTCTGTTGGTATCATCGTGCTCGGTGACTACTCTAAGATCAAAGAGGGCGACGAAGTCAAAGCTACCGGAAAAATTCTTGAAATCGGAGTAGGAGATGCACTTATCGGTCGTGTTGTAGACGTACTCGGAGCACCTATCGATGGTCTCGGAGCTGTTAAGGCTACCAAGACATATCCTATCGAGCGTGTCGCTTCTGGAGTTATTACGCGTCAGTCAGTCGACCAGCCGATGCAGACTGGTGTGAAAGCTATCGACGCTCTCGTGCCGATCGGTCGCGGACAGCGCGAACTTATCATCGGTGACCGCCAGACTGGAAAGACGGCTATCGCTATCGACGCGATCTTGAACCAGAAAGGCCAGAATATGATCTGTGTCTATGTCTCCATCGGACAGAAGGACTCTAAGCTCCGCAAGCTCGAGACTCGTCTCCGCGAAGGCGGTGCGATGGACTACACTGTCATCGTTTCCGCTGGTGCATCAGATCCAGCAGCGCTCGCGTACATCGCACCATACGCTGGTGTATCTATTGCTGAGTACTTCATGGATAAAGGCCAGGATGTTTTGATCGTTTACGATGACCTTTCCAAGCATGCTGTTGCATACCGCGAAATCTCGCTCCTTCTCCGCCGCCCACCAGGCCGCGAAGCATACCCTGGAGACGTGTTCTACCTCCACTCGCGCCTTCTCGAGCGTGCCTGCCGCCGCAACAAAGAATACGGCGGAGGTTCGATCACAGCGCTTCCAATCATCGAAACTCAAGCCGGAGACATTTCCGCATACATTCCGACCAACGTGATCTCGATCACAGACGGACAGATCTTCCTTGAGACGGACCTCTTCTACAAGGGTATCCGCCCAGCTATCAACGTCGGTAACTCGGTATCTCGCGTGGGAGGATCGGCACAGATCAAGGGTATGAAGAAAGTCGCAGGAACTCTCAAGCTCGACCTCGCGCAGTTCCGCGAACTTGAAGCGTTCTCGCAGTTCGGATCAGACCTCGACGAGTCTACAAAAGCTCAGCTCGAACGCGGTAAGCGCGCAGTTGAACTTTTGAAACAGCCGCAGTACTCACCGGTACTTGTCGAGCACCAGATCGTCGCGCTCTACGCGCTCGTGAAGGGCTACCTCGACAGCATTCCAGTCGCAGACATTGGCCGCTTCCAGACAGAACTCGTTGAATACGCTGAGACGAATGCAAAAACATTCATCAAGCAGATTCGCGAGAAGAAGATGTGGGAGGACGATGGTGAGGCAGAACTCAAGCAGGCTATCGAAGACTTCAAGAAGGTATTCGCGCAGTAATTTTTAACATATATATTCATGGCTGCAGGAAAAGAACTTAAACGTCGAATCAAATCGATCAAAAACACGAAGAAGATCACGAAGGCGATGGAACTCGTCTCGGCTTCGAAGATGAAGCGCGCGATTGCTGCGACGCTTGCTTCACGTGCATACGCGGGCTACTCCTGGGAAGTCCTGCAGTCACTTGCTGAGTATGTGAGCGAGACCAAGAACCCGTTCCTCACGGTTAAACCCGTCGAGCGTATCCTGGTAGTCCTCGTTACGAGCAATCGCTCACTCTGTGGTGGATACAACGCACAGATTACGCGTAAGGCAGTGGCTTTCATTCGTGAAAACGAAGGCAAAACGGTGGACTTCATATCCATCGGCTCGAAAGGCGAGAGCAATCTCCGCCGTCTTGGGCAGAACATCATCGCCTCGTTCAACGACATGAGCGCGACACCGAAGCTTTCCGATGTATACCCGGTCGCAAGCTTTATTCTCGACACCTTTAAGAAGGGTGAGTATGACCGCGTATGCATTGCATATACTGATTTCGTCTCGGCCCTCACGCAGGTACCACGGATCAGCACTATTCTGCCAGTGAACAAAGAGCAGATCATAAGCGATATTGCCGAGATGCGTACAGTAGAAACACCAGTCGGCAAGATAGACTACGTCTTCGAGCCGAACTACGAAACTCTCATGGCCTCGATCGTAGAAAAAATTGCTCGCATGCGTGTCTACCAGATGATCCTCGAGTCGACCGCAAGCGAACATTCTGCCCGCATGATGGCCATGAAGAATGCGAGCGATGCGGCAGGCGAGATGATCGAAGACCTGACACTCGCATTTAACAAAGCTCGCCAAGCTGGAATCACGCAAGAAATTTCCGAGATTTCCGCAGGTATGGCAAGTGTCAGTTAATTATATGGAACCAAATCCGACACAAAAAAATAGAGCTTTATCAATCGCACTACCTCTCGTCGTTGTCGAACCGCTCATAATGCTATATGTTTGGCAGACAGCGTTGTTTGGGGAAGAGAGTTCGGGTAAAATGTTACTACTTTTGTCTACTGGAGTCGTTATAGGGGTCACTGCTCTCGTCGTCTCGGTAAAAAAAATAAACAGGAAGGAGGGTAAAATTTTACATGTAATAACATATATCCTTTCCATTCTGTTTACCTTACCTCTCTTGCTTTATTTTTTAGTGACGGTCCGTGCAATTTTAAGATAAATTATTAAATTAGTAGTCAAATTATTATGAAAGGAACAATCAAAACAATCATCGGTCCGGTCGTCGACGTCGAATTTGCAGACGGCCATATTCCTGCAGTTTACAATGCGCTTGAAGTTTCAATTCCAGCGAGTGGCAGTGCTGAAGCTCGCACGCTCACGCTTGAAACTGCCTACCACACAGGTGGCAACGGTGTCCGCGCTATCGCCATGGACACGACGGACGGCCTCGCTCGCGGCATGGAAGTGCGCGACACGGGCGCTGCCATCTCTGTCCCAGTCGGTAAGGACACGCTCGGCCGCATCTTCAACGTTCTTGGCGAGACCATCGACGGAAAGGCGAATGTCGCGACCAAGAAGAAGCTTCCGATCCACCGCCACGCTCCGGCATTTACCGAGCAGGCGACGAAAGTTGAGATTCTTGAGACGGGTATCAAGGTCATCGACCTCATTTGTCCAGTGCTCAAGGGAGGAAAGGTGGGTCTCTTCGGAGGAGCGGGAGTCGGAAAGACTGTCGTGATCCAGGAGCTCATCCATAACATCGCATCGGAACACGACGGCTACTCCGTGTTTGCTGGTGTCGGTGAGCGTACTCGCGAAGGTAACGACCTCTATCATGAAATGAAAGATTCAGGCGTTCTCGACAAGGTTGCCATGGTGTTCGGTCAGATGAACGAGCCGCCAGGTGCCCGCGCTCGCGTCGCACTCTCTGGTCTTACTATGGCCGAATATTTCCGCGACGAGGAAAACAAAGACGTTCTTCTCTTCATCGACAACATCTTCCGCTTTACACAAGCTGGATCTGAAGTATCTGCGCTCCTCGGACGTATTCCATCAGCTGTGGGATACCAGCCGACACTTGCGTCAGAAATGGGAAACATGCAGGAGCGCATTACGTCGACCAACAAAGGTTCGGTTACATCCGTTCAGGCAGTGTACGTGCCAGCCGACGACCTCACAGACCCAGCTCCAGCGACGACGTTTGCCCACCTCGACTCGACAGTGTCGCTCAATCGCTCGCTTTCAGAAATCGGTATTTATCCTGCTGTTGATCCACTCGACTCAACATCTACCATCCTTGACCCGAACATTGTCGGTAAGGAGCACTATAACGTCGCTCGCGAAGTGCAGCGTGTTCTCCAGCGCTACAAGGACCTCCAGGACATTATCGCCATCCTTGGTATGGAAGAACTTTCGGAAGAGGACAAGCAGCTCGTGGCTCGCGCTCGTAAGGTACAGAAATTCCTCTCTCAGCCGTTCTTCGTAGCTGAGCAGTTTACCGGAGCTTCAGGTATGTATGTGCCGCTTGCAGACACAATCCGCTCATTCCGCGAAATCCTCGACGGAAAGCATGACGACAAGCCGGAGAAAGATTTCTACATGAAGGGTGCACTCTAACCTTTGCGCGTTCGCTCAAAAATAATTCATGTCAAAACAAATCAAATTAAAAATAATCACACCGGAAAAAACTATCTTTGAAGAGATGGTGGACTCTGTTTCCATTCCGACGACAGAAGGGGAGATCACAATATTGCCGCACCATATTCCTCTAGTCTCGGCTGTTGCTTCTGGTGATATTGTCGCTCGTATTGGTGCAGACGTTGTACCGATGGCCGTAAGTGGAGGTTTCCTTGAAGCCAAACCTCTCACTGATGGCAGCGGTACGGAACTCGCTATTCTGGCAGATTTCGCTGAGCGTGTCGGAGATATTTCTGAGGATGTTATCGTGAAAGCGAAAGCACGTGCCGAGGAACTCAAGGCAATGAAAGACAAGGGTGAGGTTATTGATTTTGAGCAATTTGCTGCTGAGCTCGAACGCTCACTCACTCGTGTACGCATCGCCGATAAGTGGCGCGGAAAAAAATACCGACTCTAGACGTAATGTATATGTGTGGTGAATACAATATTTTTTATTTACGACACTTTACAGGACTACGTATTGCCTAGTATACTAGATGTATAAGTGGTCGACAGAAGAAGAAGTACCCGATGTAGCCTATCTGCATCGGGCTTTTTCTTTGCCAAAATACAAGTTGCATTATAAGTGAATTCGTGGTATCATATATTTACAACTGAATACGTTTGGTATCAAGAGTGCGGGGAGAGATATGGCTCCATGATCCGCCAGCAGCGTACGCGAGAGGAAACTTTTACGCGCAACGTGCTCCATCCATTTCCGAAAGGAAAGATACATTGTCGTACTCTTCACTTTCTGGAAGGGTATTTTTTTTACCCTTCTCTATTTATCAAAATAAAAAATTATTATGCACATCCCCACAAGTTATACTGTCGAAAACGTACGTCGCGGTCATCCCGACAAAGTGTGTGATCAAATTTCAGATGCGATTCTCGATGCATACCTTGCTATCGATCCGCGAGCTCGTGTAGCAGTAGAGTCTTTCGGAGCTCATGGCCTACTTACTATCGGTGGCGAAATAACTTCAACCGGTGACGTGAATGTAGACGAGATTGCGCGTCGTGTGTATCGTGATATTGGCTTCGATTCACCTCTCGAAATCCGTACGCAGATTGTCAAACAATCACCTGAAATTTCTGCGGGTGTTGATCGCGACGGAGCAGGGGATCAGGGGATTATGTATGGCTTTGCTACGAATGAGACGCCGGAATATCTGCCGAAAGGTGTTGTCTACGGGGCGCGTATTGTAGCGCTCCTTGATACCAGGGAGGTACAGTCTGCGCTTCCATGGCTTCGTCCTGACGGTAAGGCGCAGGTCACTATGGAGGCAGGCCGTGTTGCGACGATCGTTGTTTCAGTACAGCATACCCCCGAAGTTTCTCATGGCGAGATCGAGCGCGGCATCATAGAATTTATACTTCGTCCGCTATTCGGCAGTGAGCTTGATGCGGCGACCGTCATCATTAATCCAAGTGGGTCTTTCACTATTGGAGGATTTGATGCTGACACTGGACTTACTGGGCGCAAAATCATGATCGACACCTATGGAGGTATTATCCCGCACGGTGGGGGTTGCTTTAGCGGCAAGGATGCCACCAAGGTAGATCGTTCGGCTGCGTATATGGCTCGCTTTGCAGCCAAAAATATCGTTGCAGCTGGTATCGCCGCAGAGGTGCTTGTCTCTGTCGCCTACGCTATCGGAAAAGCCGAGCCGGTGATGCTCTCAGCTGTTGATGGCAGTGGCCGGGACATAACCGCTATAGTCACGGCACATTTTGATTTTCGTCCGCAGTCCATAATCGAACGCCTCGGATTGCGTAATCCGATCTATACTCGTACTGCGGCGTATGGGCATTTCGCAAATCCTGCATATCCATGGGAAGAGATCGTCCAGCTCTCGTAACTGTGGTAAAATATCGAGACCTATGGAAATCATCAAGATCGATGGCGTGAAGGAAAAATTTAGTCCAGCTAAGCTCTGCCTATCCATCCGTAAGGCTGGTGCTCCGCGAGATGTTGCTGATTCTGTCTGCAAGATTGTGGAGGACAAGATTAATCCGAATGATTCTACGAATGTTATCTTCCGAAAAGCGCTCAAGTATCTTGTAAAAGAAAGCCCTGAGGTTGCCGCTCGCTATAGCTTGCGTCGCGGTCTTGAAGCGCTCGGTCCAGCTGGATTTATATTTGAACAATACTTTGAAACGGTGCTTCAAGCATACGACTTTACGACGAAGCGAGATGTGATCCTTCGAGGTAAATGTGTCTCGCATGAGATAGACGTGATTGCTTCGCACGCGACCAAGCGTTTTCTTGTCGAAGCAAAATATCATAATGTTCCTGGTATCAAAACTCATGTAGATGTCGTTATGTATGGAGATGCTCGCCTGATCGACATCGTGGCTGCTGAATCGGCTAAAAACAAGAAAGAATACGAGTATGCGATGTGGATAGTAACCAATACAAAGTTTACCGATGCGGCTATTCAGTACGCAAAATGCCGAGGTATTCGCTTGACCGGCTGGAACTACCCACGTGGAGCAAGTCTTGAAGACATTATTGCCGACAAAAAATTATATCCAGTAACAGTACTTCCGTCACTGCCGAGTGCGTTACTACCTGCACTTGCTAAAAAGAATATTATTTTAGCGCAAGATCTTTTGACCTACGAAGCTGCTGATCTTATTCGAATGTTTGGTGTTGCCGAAACAGTGGCTGACTCTATTGTGAGAGAGGTCGCTGCTATCGTAGGAGATATAGAGTAGTTTTTATATGAGCACTGAACCCTCCGAAATCAAAAAACAAAAAGTAGCTGTCTTCGACATTGATGGCACTATTTTCCGTTCGAGCTTGCTTATTAAACTCGTAGAGGAGCTTATCGCCCGAGGCGATTTTCCAGAATCTTCGCGAGAAGTGTACCAAAAGTACGAGAACGCTTGGGTGACCAGAAGCGGTACCTACGAAGAGTATATTCAAAAAATTATCGACACGTTTACTCAGCACGTTGCCGGACTGCCATACCAGAAGCTCTACGAGGCCGCCCAGTCCGTGAATGAGAAGCAAAACGCTATCCGGTACCGTTACACGAGCGCTTTGCTTAAGAAGCTCAAGGAGGGGAACTATTTTCTTCTTGCGGTCTCTCAATCGCCATGGGCAGTACTCGAAGGTTTTTGTAAAACTCTCGGTTTCGACAAGGTATACGGACGCTTCTACGAAGTCGACGAACAGGAACTTTTGACCGGTAAAGTTCGAAGTGAGGAGCTTATCAGCGACAAGGCTGCTATTGTCCGTCGTGCATGCGAGAAGAATAATCTTACGCTTGAGGGTTCCATCGCGGTCGGCGACACTGAAGGCGACATTCCGATGCTCTCGATCGCCGACCGCGCGATCTGCTTCAATCCAAACGCAAAGCTTGCTGAAGCGGCTCGTATGAATGGCTGGGATATCGTTATTGAACGTAAGGATGTCATTTACGAGTGGTCGGGTAAAGACGGCGCTATGCGCATCGTTTAATTTTTATGAATACAACAGAACTCGGAACACTCTATATCGTCGCTACTCCTATTGGAAACCTCGAAGACATCACGCTTCGAGCACTTCGCGTCCTTAGCGAAGTGTCGTGTATTTTGTGCGAAGATACACGACACACAAAAATCCTGCTTTCTCGGCACAATATTCATACAAAAACAGAAAGCTACCATGCGCGCTCTGCGGATAGTAAGCTGCGTGGTATCGCTGAGCGACTCGAGCGGGGAGAGGATCTCGCGCTTGTTTCTGACGCTGGTACACCACTTATTTCCGACCCAGGCTCTCCGCTTATTATGTATCTGCGTCGTGAATTCGGACAGAATCTCCGGATCGTTCCGGTACCAGGAGCGAGTGCTCTGACTGCTGCGCTTTCGGTGATACCAGTGCCATCAGGACGGTTCACATTCCTTGGTTTTCTTCCTCATAAAAAAGGCCGACAGACAGCGATTCTTGGCATGAAAGCAGCGGAAGATTCTCAGATCTGCTATGAATCATCGCATCGAATTTTGAAGCTTATGGGGGAGCTCGATACTTTCTATCCGGAAGCTCGCGTATACCTTGCTCGAGAGCTCACAAAGCAATTTGAGGAAGTATTGGAAGGCACTCCAGCCGAACTTCAGGTCTTGCTTACAGAGCGTCCGGAGCGTCAAAAAGGCGAGTTTGTTGTGATTGTTTCAAAAAAATAACCCTCAGGGTATACTGTGTCCATGAAAACAACACACGAGAAAATAATAATCGGCTGCGGCGTCTGGCTGCTAGCCCTGTCTTTTAGCGGCTTTCCGCAAGCGTGGAAAACCGCATTTATGGTGGCTACGGGTCTTGCAGTTATTTACTTCGGAGCCATCGTCCTCAAGAAAGCACACGAGTACCGAAAACATACACACCACGAAATGAAGACTGAGACTTTTACCGAAACAGTCAATCCTGAATAGCTACATGAAAAATTTAAAAAAAATGCTGCAGTCTGATTTTTATCGGAAGAATCGCTTGCGAATCTTTTCCGGTGTTTTTGCAGCAGTCCTCGTGGGAGGAGTCTTGACCGTTGCCTATAGTATCGCGCATGTTTCGTATGATGCTTCTTCGTTCGCCACTGCTACTGCTATTAATGCAGATATGGATGCTCTTGAGTCACCACTTCCTATCCCTCCACCAGAGCTCGACAAGGCCGCCTATGACGCAAAGCTTGCGTATATGTCACATTCAGTACCTCTTGATGCGGTGCCGGTGGTGATCGATCCAGCAGCTCCTGTCACTACTCCCGCAAAGCCAGTAGCCCCTCCACTCTGGCCAGTAAAGGCTGTGTATCCAAATGCGGGGGCACTCTTGCCGTTCAATCGCATCATTGCGTATTACGGCAATTTCTATTCAAAGAAAATGGGCGTACTCGGAGAGTATCCGGAAAAAGAAATGCTCGCCAAACTCGCTGCTGAGGTCAAAACA
>CAIQBF010000007.1 GCA_903869975.1 uncultured bacterium
AGTGACGGGAGATTTTCGGCAGGGAGAAATCTGTGCCGCCTGGACAGGGCTCGCGGAGCGTCTGCCGGCCGAACTGTGCTCAATCAAGGTTACGCTCACCGTTTCGAGCGGGTTCTATATCCGCCAACTCGCGGAAGACATAGGGGTGGTCATCGGAACGGGAGCCTGTTTATATTCACTTACACGGGTCAAAATAGGAGAGTGGTCGCATTGACACCAGCCGGAAATCAAGCTAGTATAAGCACCGTATCCGCATCTAGGTCCAGTCAATCCGTGTTTCTCCTTAAGGCCTTATATTCTATAGGTTTTAAGGACTCACACGAGATATTGCCGGACGAGGCGGCGGATTTTTTATTAATCAGTCGTTAAAATATGGCAAAAACATCTACAAAATTCCGCGCAACGCGGGAACCAAAGTTTTCCAGCCGAGCGAAAAATCGCTGTTTTAAATGTGGCCGTGGTCGTGGCTTCATGCGTGATTTCGGCCTGTGCCGTATCTGCTTCCGTGAGCTTGCCAACGAAGGCATGATCCCGGGTGTACGCAAATCTAGCTGGTAATAACTCTACAGTAATCATTATGGATCCAGTATCAAACATGTTGAACGGTATCAAAAACGCTAATCGCGCACTTCGCGAGACCGTTATTGTGCCGCAGTCAAAGCTTTCTCTCGCTATTGCAGAGAAGCTCTCAAAGGAAGGGTTTGTGGGTGCTGTCGAGAAAAAGACTCGCCAGGGACGCCCAGTGCTCGAAATCGCACTTATCGCAACTGACCGCATGCCGAAGATCAGCGAGATCAATCGTGTTTCGAAGTCATCACGCCGCATGTATGCAGGTGTGGCTGACATCAAGCCGATCAAGAACGGCCGCGGATTACTCATTCTCTCTACTCCGAAGGGTCTCCTTACAGACAAGGAAGCTCGCAAGGAAAATGTCGGCGGAGAGGTAATGTTCTCTATCTGGTAAATTTATGTCACGAATCGCTAAACAACCAATTCCGATCCCTGCAAACACTGAAGTCGCTCTCTCTGAGGGAGTACTCACTGTAAAGGGACCGAAGGGCACGCTTACACGTGCCGTAAAGCCTGACGTCGTCATTCTTATCGACGGCGGCCACGTTACGCTCATGCCGAAAGACGATACATCTATCTTTTCTCGCGCACTCTGGGGTACCTATGCTTCACACGTGAAGAATATGCTCGTAGGCGTTAATGCTGGATACTCAAAGAAACTCATCCTCGAAGGAGTCGGTTTCAAGTCAGAAGTCAAAGGCACAGACCTCAATCTTGCGCTTGGTTTCTCTCACGGAGTCGTCGTTCCTATTCCACAAGGCCTCACGGTTACTGCGGAGAAGAACAACATCACTATTAGCGGCATCGACAAAGAAATGGTCGGTCAGTTTGCCGCAAAAGTACGCGCTATGAAAAAGCCTGAGCCATATAAGGGTAAGGGATTCCGCTACGACGGCGAGGTTATCCGCCGCAAGCAGGGTAAGAAGGCTGCGTAGTAATTTGATCATCCATTATGAAAACAACAAACATCAAAACTGAAAAGCGTTTGCGTTTGAAGAAGAAGATTCGCATGCGTCTCTCTGGAGAAGCTGCACGTCCTCGTCTCGCTGTCTTCCGCTCGAACCGCTTTATCTATGCGCAGGCTATCGACGACAGCACACAGAAGACAATCGTTGCTGCAAGTGATGCGAACGAGAAGGGTACGAAAGTTGCCGGCGCAGAATACGTCGGTAAAGCTATCGCTGCCGCTCTCAAAGCAAAAGGCATTACGACAGTCGTCTTCGATCGTGGCGGTTTCCGCTACGCAGGTCGCGTTAAAATCCTTGCTGACGCAGCGCGCGCAGCAGGCCTTAATTTCTAATATCTATGGCTGAAACAACAACCCCAAAACCAGCAGCTAGCGCTGCAAGTTCCGCTCCTCGCTCGTACTCGGGTGGTGGTGCAGGTGCTTCACGTGGACCAGCTCGCGGCGGTTCGTCTTCATACGGCGGATCTCGCGGTGGTGCAGGTGCTCCAGGTGGCCGTCCAGGCGGTGCACGTCCAGGTGGACGTCGTCCGTTTACTGAACGCGCAAAGCCTGAATACGACCAGAAGATTCTTGCGATCCGTCGCGTGACTCGCGTGGTATCAGGTGGACGCCGTATGACTTTCTCTGTAGCGCTCGCCATCGGTGACCGCAAGGGAATGGTCGGTCTCGGTACTGGGAAAGCTATCGATACTTCAATGGCTATCCAGAAAGCTCAGAAAGCTGCCAAGAAGAACATGCTCAAGCTCAAGCTTACGAAGACCATGTCTCTCCCGCACGATATCGAGGCAAAATTCTCTTCTGCTCGCGTCATGCTCATGCCGAACCGCGGCCGTGGACTCATCTCGGGTTCCGCAACGCGCGACATGCTCTTGCTCGCTGGCGTCAAAGATGTCACATCTAAGATCCACTCAGGATCGAAGAACAAGCTCAACAACGCACGTGCGACGATGAAAGCTTTTGAGATGATCGGTACGAAAGTGCTTCATCACAAGACTGAGTCAGACCGCGTAGCTGCTGCAGCAGCAGCCGTCGCCGCAAAGTCCGCGGAGACGCTCGCTTCAAGCGAAGCTGCAAAGTAATCTCTCTAATTATATGCAAACACATACTGTAAAAAGAAACGTTCCGGAAAAATCACACGTCCAGCTCGGACGTGGTGGTCGCCACGGTAAGACATCGGGTCGCGGAGGCAAGGGTCAGACGGCCCGCGCTGGAAACAAGCGCCGCCCACAGATGCGTGATGAGATCAAGAAGATCCCAAAACTTCGCGGATACAAATTCGCGTCGATCCAGAAGGACTTCTATCCGATCAATCTCACTGCACTTGAAAACGCATTTAACGCAGGCGAGACTGTTACGCTTGAAGCACTCCGTGAGAAGAAGGTTGTACGCGTAAAAGGCGGCAACAATCCTCGCGTGAAGATTCTCGCTACCGGTTCGCTCACGAAGAAGCTCTCAATCAAAGGCTGTACATACAGCGAGGCTGCTAAAGCCGCAATCGAAAAGGTCGGAGGAACAATCGAAGCGTAATCCGCTTCTCAAAAATTATGAATACTTTTTTCCGAAAGTTTAAGATCATCTGGAAGGATAAAGGACTCCGCAACAGTATCCTGATCACGCTCGGATTGCTCGTTATCTTTCGCCTTCTTTCGGCCATTCCGGTACCAGGAGTCGATCGCGCGCACCTTGCATCGTTCATTGCGAACAACCAATTCTTCGGCATATTGAACCTCTTCTCTGGAGGAGGGTTGTCTACACTCTCGATCATCATGCTTGGCGTAGGTCCGTATATCACGGCATCCATCATCATGCAGCTCCTTACGATGATGATTCCATCGCTCAAAGCGATGAACCAGGAAGAAGGGGAGGCTGGCCGCCGCAAGTTCTCGCAGTACTCTCGATTGCTTGCCGTGCCGCTTGCTATCCTTCAGTCGTTTAGTCTTATTCTCGTGTTCCAGAAGCAGGGTATCTTCGTTAACATGACATCCTTTGGCTTCTTAACGGCTATCGTCGTTGCAGTCGCAGGATCCATGTTCCTTATGTGGATTGGTGAGGTTATGACCGAATATGGTATCTCGAATGGTATCTCGATCATCATCTTTGCTGGTATCGTAGCCGCTCTTCCGACAAGCCTCAGCCAAGCATTGTTTACGTTCGATGTTTCGCAGCTCCCGTACTTCATTCTTTTCGCTGTTCTCGGCCTCTTGCTGATTCTCGGCGTTGTAGTGATCACGGAAGCAGAGCGTCCTATTCCCGTAACATATGCTCGACAGGTGCGAGGTTCGACGACTTCAGGCGGCGTTTCAACCTATGTTCCGCTTCGCGTGAACCAGGCTGGCGTTATCCCGATCATCTTCGCGCTCTCATTGCTCCTCATACCACAGCTCCTTGGAAACCTGATTACCTCGCTTGCGCACAATAGCCACTTGCTTTCATTTGGCCGTGCTCTTGCAGGGTTCCAGCAGACAGGGTGGCTCTATGGTGTTATCTACTTCGTGCTCGTGTTTGCATTCACGTACTTCTATACGGCAGTCACGTTTGACCCGCATCAGATGAGCGAGAATTTGCAGAAGGGAGGTGCTTTTGTTCCGGGCATCCGTCCGGGCCTCTCGACTGAGCAGTATCTTGGCACGGTTGTGTCACGCATTACGCTCGTCGGCGCGCTCTTCCTCAGTGTCATTGCCGTTTTGCCGCTTGTCGTACGTGCCATCACTGGTATTACTTCGATCGCGCTCGGCGGTACAGCACTCTTGATTGTTGTGTCAGTCATTCTTGAACTTATCAAGAAAGTCGACGCGAGAGTCTCGATGCATGAGTACTAGCATCTTGCTGTAGCCAATATTCAAAACCCCGCTTATGCGGGGTTTTGTTTTTTTGTTACTACGTATTTTTTACCAGTAATTGGAAGCGAGCGGTCACTTCATGGTAGTGACTTTGTTGATCGTGCTTAATTTCTATGAGCACATACGGTGCTCCATGCTCTTTTGCGTAATCGAAGAGCTCTTGTAAGAGTTTTTCAAAAGCACTTTTTTTGCGCTTGCCGTCTCCCGCCTTGCCTTTGTGGTCTTCCGCATCTAAGTATTGAGGCATTCCGAATGGGTGGGTTCTTAGCGCGGAGACTTTCTTCTTTTTTGGTACGAGTATCTGATTTTCGTAATCCGGTTCTACTACCGTGTAGGTGCCGAGCTTTCCTGGTTGTAAAAATACTACTTCTTTCATGAGCTGTTGCTTTTGTTTAGGCTCATACTCATGGTTTTTCTGGCGAAAGTCAATGGGGTTCATTTATGACCGACTATCGAAAGGAGTCTTTTCGTGGGGCTTTTTTTGTGCCCTAATGCATGGTATAGTGCCTCCCATGGAAGCACCTAAAACATATGTATTTTTCGGCATCGTAGGAGCCGGCAAGGGGACGCAGGTTGACCTCTTGATGAAGCTCCTTGCGGCCAAGGATTCCCGGAAGATCGTCTACGCCTATCCAGGCAGCGAGTACCGTGCACTCACGAGTGGTGAGAGCTTTACCGGCAGCATCGTAAAGGCTAAGCTTGAGCGCGGTGAACTCCAGCCTGACTTTCTGACCGTCGGCGTTTTTACAAACATCCTTGTTCGCGATCTTACCGCCGATGCACATCTGATCGCTGACGGATATCCGCGTACGCTTGCGCAGGAGGAAGCTTTTGTTGCGGCTATGGATTTCTATGGACGCGAAAATGTGGAGATCGTGTACATCGAAGTCTCGAAGGATGAGGTAATCGCGCGCATGAAGCTTCGCGGTCGTTCTGACGATACAGACGATGGCATTACCCGCCGCTTCTATGAATATGAGACCAATGTGATTCCTGCTATGCAAATGCTCAAGGAACACGCAGGATACAAGCTTCATACCATCAATGGCGCGCAGTCGATCGAGGCTGTGCATGCAGATATCGTAAAAGCACTCGGGCTCTAATGGAAACATCAACAAAAAATTGGACTGTTATATCGCTTGGGGGATCACTTATCTGCCCGGATCGCGTAGACGCGGACTACGTGCGTGAGTTTGTTGCGCTCATAAAAAAGGAGATTGAAAAGGGCGGACACTTCGCTATCATCACCGGTGGCGGCCGTGTTGCGCGTGAATACCGTGATGCACTTCTTGGTACTGGCGAGTCTGACCCCGACATGCTTGATTGGATGGGTATTGCCGCGACTCGCTATAATGCGGAACTCCTCCGCCTTGCATTTGGTGCTCTTGCTGAGTCTGCTATTTTCATGGATCCCAACACCCCGACACTTACCGGTAAATCCGTACTCGTCGGTGGAGGATACACTCCAGGACATTCGAGTGATGGTTCGGCTGTTGCACTTGCAAAGGCGCTCGGTGCTACAAAACTCGTAAATCTTTCAAACATCGACTACGTCTACACTGCCGATCCTCGCAAAGATCCAACTGCGACTCCTATCAAAACATCCAATTGGACCGATTTCCGCAAGCTCCTTCCTGAATCGTGGGATCCAGGTTTGAATGCTCCATTTGATCCTGTCGCAGCCCGCATGGCTGAAGAGATGGGCCTCGAAGTTGCCGTTATGAACGGAAAGAACATTGAGAACCTCGGCGCATATATTGAAGGAAGGGAGTTCATCGGCACTGTTATCGCCTAATACGTTTCATACTCTATGATCATCATCAAAACACCAGCAGAAATAGAAAAGCTCCGCGAGGGAGGGAAGCGTCTTGCGACAGTGCTCGCGAAGACGGCTGCGCTTGTAGTGCCGGGGATCTCGGCGCTTGAACTTGATATGTTTGCGCAGGAGGAAATCAAAAAGCTCGGCGATACGCCAGCGTTTTTGGGTTACAAAGCTCCTGGACACCGAATCGCATATCCGGCTGCACTCTGCGTGTCAGTAAATGCTGAAGTCGTGCATGGTATTCCAACAGCAAAGACTATTCTCAAAGAGGGTGATATCGTATCGCTCGATCTTGGCATCAAACACGAAGGACTTTTTACCGACCATGCCGTGACTGTTGCTGTTGGAACACTTTCGAAAGAGCGTGCCACGATGCTCCAGGTTACACGCGAAGCGATGTATCGCGGTATTCAAGCTATCGTGCCGGGCGCTCGCGTGGGTGATATCGGGCATGCTATCGAATCGTATGTAAAGAAAGAAGGGAAGTATGGCATCGTCAGGTCCTTTGCTGGACATGGCGTCGGGCGCGCAATCCATGAAGATCCGTTTGTCCCGAATTTTGGACGCAAAAATACCGGAGAGAAGCTGGTCCCCGGAATGGTTATCGCTATTGAGCCAATGTTGACGCTTGGTACGGAGGACGTAATTGAAGGTCGCGATGGGTATACCATGAAGACAGAGGACGGCTCGGCTGCTGCGCACTTTGAGCACACCGTTCTCATTACTGAGACTGGCTACGAAATTCTTACGGAGGTTTAGAACGTTAGCTTGCGTTCAGGCAAGATAATAGGGGAATTGAATAGTTCTTCAGGAGAATAACGACGCACTGAAAGCGTCGTTTGTTCGTTGGTATCGGAGCCTTCGCTTGTGAGTGTGATCTCGGTTGCGGCGCCAGTTGCGCGGTCGATCAAGGTAGCTGCCTCAAGAAGGACGGCTGCTTTTGCATGCTTGTTTTCGCGGCGGTATTTTTCGGCTTTCTGGAATAGGTATTCAAGTGCTTTCAGTGTGTCGGTGCTCTTGAATGCTTCGGCGATCTCCGCTGCGTTTCCGACTTCGAGATGCAGTCGTGCCATGTGGGTCGCATTTTTATGCGCGAGGTCGTGCCATCCTTTGGTGGTAATCTTTTTCTTCATTCCTCTCTATTCTCGTATGTTTCGTGAAATAAATCAATCTACTATATAATATGGAGACATGGAATCGTTTGAAGCTAAGCCAATACCGCAATTCAAATCCGCTGAAGAAGAGGTTGCATTCCTGCGCGCGCATCTTGCTGAGCAACAGAAAGTCATGTCTGAGCGCGGCTTGCAAGCTTCGACTGAAAATTTGGCCAACGAAACTATCCGCGCGTACAAGACAATGGATACGGAGGAGGTGCTCCACCAGAAACAGCGGATGCCAGAAGTTGAGCAGGCGGCTTTTGTTCTTCGTCTGCGTCCAGAACCGCATGATCGGGTGATGGAGGAAGTGCTCGGCGTCTTACTTGATCGCGGAATCAAGAATGCACTCGATATCGTGGAGGGCATGGCGAACCCGCATGTCGACGATGACTTCCACCGATTTCTCGTCCAGTACCTTCAGTCTACAAAGAGCATCCCCGGCCTCAAAGAGGCGACGCCACTCTATCGCGCGCTTGATTCGTGCTTGTTTGAAGTGACACTGCCTGAGATAGAAGAGGCAAAGAAAAAGGGTCTCAACGAGCTGCTCTCTGCCATGGAACAGTTTTATGCGGGTATGCATTCGGTGGGACACGGTCGCGAAAATAAAGACAAGAGCCACTTCACGCTTGAAATCGCACTTGCGAACGATGGTGAGCAATTTGTCATTTATGCCTCCGTGCCAAGTCAGAAAGTGGATCTCTTTGAGAAGCAGCTCATCGCTGTTCAGCCTGACGCGAAGCTTGTTGAGGTGACAGATGACTACAACGTTTTCTTTGATGGCAGCGATACGGCCGTAGCTTCGTATGCAAAATTTGCGGATCAGGATATCTACCCGATCAAGACCTATGATTCATTCGATCATGATCCGATGAATATCATGCTCAACGCTTTTTCAAAACTCAAAGCTGCCGGTGAAGGAGCCGCTATTCAGTTTGTGTTGTGCCCCGAGGATGATGCGCTCATGCATAAGTTTCATCTCGTGCTCGAAGATGTAAAGGCGGGGTACAGCGTACAGACG
>CAIQBF010000008.1 GCA_903869975.1 uncultured bacterium
CCTGATGAAAAACAGAAAGAGTTTCTAGCCCGTGGAGAAACTCGTAAGAAAAAAAAGAAAGAATAAGTCGCGCAATACGATACAAAAAAGTCCCCGCAAGGGGACTTTTTCTTCACGGCTCGAATATAAATAAAAGCCGTAATCCTGTTCAAAGAACATTGGTCTAAGTATCACATGAGTGAGTTAATAGAATCCTAAACTCAGAATGAAGACAAAATAAATGTCTCTCCCCGGAAAAATTTTTGTTTGCCTGGAGGGAGCGCTACACTCGGGGCATTATGAAGAAATATATATTTGTTCTTTTGGGTGCCGTAGTTGTTTCGTGTGCCGTGTTTACTTCTCCAGCGGAAGCTTCGACGACGATTTTATCTGATATTAGCGCTGATACCACCTGGTCGGATACGGATAGTCCGTATCTTGTGACTAAGTCGATTGCAGTTCCGGCTGGAGTGACACTTACCCTTGCTCCTGGTGCGATCGTGAAGCTTTCAAAGAATGTAGTGATCACGGTCGGTGGTACGGTGAGTGCTATAGGGACTGCCACGAGCGGGGTTTCCATAACAGCGTACTCCGATGACACGCTCGGCGGTGATACGAATGGTAACGGTTCAGCGAGTCTACCTATGGCAAAGGACTCTGGTGGATTTGTATTTTCCGCGGGCTCTGTCGGTACTTTTGAAAATACTGAGTTTCGATATGCAACAAATGCTATTTCGGCTACGGGTGCTGCTCTTACGATAACGGATGGCGCTTTTGTGTCTAATGATAGTGCTGTGGCGGCGATCGACGGATCACTTACGGTAACCGGTACTCGGTTTTCGCTCAATACCCGGCCGCTTCGCGCGAGTTTTGCTACCACATTTACACACTCGGGTAATACGTTTTCTGGAAACACCTACAATGCTATCGGTTTAACAAATTACGTATTAGGCGCGGTGCATTTTACGCTCACGGAAGCTCCCTATGTGATTTATGATCCAATGACACTTGTCGGCATGAGCGCCGCCCTTACGATCGATCCGGGCGTAATGATTATGAGTGGTAATGGAACTAGTAATGGCTTTATGTTGGCGGCTGATGGAGCTCCGGTGACTGTTGTCGGTACGCCGACAGCGCGTATTGACTTGACTCATGTGGCGATGATTGTTCGAGGTAGCGCGCAGGTGAATATTTCGTATGCAGATATTGGTATTATAAACAGCGAAGGAGCTGCGACGATTACGATGAAGGACTCCACTTTTCGTGGGGTAAATTCTTTTGGACAATCATTTACGGGTCGTCGTATTTTGATGGATACGACACCTATTGTTGCTATTGAGGGAGCAACTATGTTTTCCGGTCAACGGGGCACGATCATTCTCGAAGACAGTATTTTAAAAAATACCAGTACTGGGGTGTCTTCGGCAGTGTATTTGTATAACAATACGATTGCAACAATAAAGAACACTGTCGTTGAAAGTGTTACGAGTTGTTTTGATATAACATCCGGGGCAACGGTAACGGCAGATCATATAACGATGAACAAGTGCCATGATACGGGTATCAAAATGACTCCATTCAACGGCTCGGCCGGGGCAAGGCTTACTCTTCGTGATAGCGAAATATCAGGAGCGATGTATGGTTTGTGGATTAGTGGAAATATGTTTGTCGATATTCAAAATTCAAGTTTCCATGATAATACCTTTGCCGCATTTACGGGGCAAAACAGTTATTCATATAGCGTTACAAACAATTGGTGGGGCGATGCTTCTGGTCCGGAAAACAGTTTTACAAATCCGGGCGGGCATGGGCAGAAAACTTCTGACAAAATGAAAATTACGCCTTGGCTTACGGAAAATCCCATTGCACCAAGCACGCCGATTCCTGACCCGGTTCCGGTGCCGGTTCCAACACCAAATCCTGTACCTGTTCCAACGAATCGTACCCCGGTCATTATTATTCCCGGAATCACGGGTACCGAGCTTGTGAGAGAATACGGAAACCAGGAAGAGTTGTGGCCGTCCTTTGCTCGAAATATGACCAATTCAAGTCGATTGCTCGATCTTTCTTTGAATACCAACGGAACTGAAGATCCGCAGCTGCCGCTTCGCATTGGCGATATCGTGAGAAGCGCTCCGACACTTCATATCCTTGACGGACTTATTGCTGATCTCGTGAATGCTGGCTATCGTGAGGGGACTGATCTTTTTGTGTTTCCGTACGACTGGCGTTTGAGCAATACTGAGTCTGCGCAAAAGCTTGCTCAGAAAATTGCCGATGTTCGCTCGGCAACAGAGCATCAAAAGGTTGATCTCATTACGCATAGCATGGGAGGATTGATTGCAAAAAAGTATATTGCCGATGCGGGTTCTGCTTCCGTTCGAAAACTCATCTTTATAGGCACTCCGCATCTGGGCTCACCAAAAACATTTAAGGTGCTCATGTACGGCGATGATATGGGATGGAATTTGTTTGGATTCCCACTATTGAGTTCTGATACGATTAAAACCATAAGTCAAAATATGCCGGCAATTTATGATTTATTGCCGAGTAAATCGTATTCACAAAATACATCCACTACCAGCTATGTGTTTGATGCACGAAATGTATCCTCGGCGAGTGCTGCTGGATCATATTTGAGTCCGAGTCAGATTGAGCAGTATCTGTCGAGCGAGGGCCGGAACTCGGTACTCTTTCCTCAAGCGGAAACATTGCATTCACTTACGGATGGTATGAATCTTTCCGCGGACTCTACGTATGTATTTTCGGGTTGCGGCACGACCAAGACGATCGGATCGTTCACGCTTCGAGACAAGCTTTTTATTCCGCTCCTTGGATATGTAACTGATGGCGTTGATATTGGGTATGTAAATGGTGATGGCACTGTACCGCTCTATTCCGCTGACACGACGAACGGCACACATTACTATGTAAAAGGTTCCTCTCATGCACAGCTCCCGTCGGCTGACGGTGTCCCACAAACGATTATTGCAATCCTTAACGAAACTGCTGTTCCTTCAAAAGATTCTATTAGCACAAACAGAACGTCGTGCTCTGTATCAGGAACAGCTGTTCAAAAAAGTGGGTCGGTTACGATGCAGATTTATGATCAGCAAGGTAGACATACTGGCGTCTTGAGTGATGGCTCTATCGAACATGGTATCCCTGGCGTCGAATATACAAAAATAGACGGTGATGTTACGTTTGCATTCCTGCCGGATGGAATACAGTATCGAGTGGTCAATGATGCGACTACTGCAGGAGGATATGATTTCTCTGTTCAGAAAATCGGAGGGGATGATGCTATTGTGTCACGCTCATATTATGGTGATATTCCTGTAGAGGCAACCTCTTCGTCTGAGATTCTGATTGGAGGGTCGGAGGGTGTTACCTCTATCAATATGGATATCGACGGAGACAATGATTTCGACACAGAGTATCCGGCTCTTGCCATGCTTGATGCTACTCAAGCTGCGGATCGAATTCCTCCGTTTACAAGTGCTACTATAGACGAAGAGATGCTCCTAACGCTCACGCCTTCCGACGCAGGAGCCGGTATCCTCAAGACTGAGTATTCGCTTGACGGGGGACTTACGTGGACGCGCTACATGAACACCGTCAACGTGTCAGGTAAAACAGTAACTTATTTTTCTGTCGACAAAGCAGGGAATCGAGAGTCTGTACGGAGTATCACCCGGGCAGCGGCAGAAGTAATACCGCCCATTCAAAACAACATACCTCCTTCAACAGGAGGCGGAGGCGGAACGGGAACAGGGTCTGGTGCGGGGACTGGAACGACCAAGACTACTGACATAGTCCCTCTTCCGATTGTTCCTCCAGTAGTAGCGCCTCCCGTCGAGATCGTGCCAGTTGTTGATACCGATCTTGTTACTCCCGATGCTATTGTTGCTATCGAGGGTGAGAATGTTTCGATTTCGAATAATGGCGAGGCTACCATAGATTCTTTTGAAGGATCAGAACCAGAGAGTGTTTCCTACAAAGCATCGCCACAGGAACATAATTCCAATTTGGATGAAGTTCCTGAATCACCGCTTTCGGCACGGGTGATCTCTTCTCGAGCTCAGATTGGGCGCATAGGTCTCGGTCTTGTACTCATTGTGTTTGTCGGTCTCGGATTACTAGCGCACAAACAGGGGAAAGAATAAAATACTTATATGGAAGAAACATTATCACGTGGACGGACGGTTCTTGCGATTAAATTATATTCTCTTTATTTCATCCTCGGAGTTATTGCCATACCGTACTGTATTTCGCTTATTGCTCAGAGTATTGGATTACCTACAAGAATTTTCATGATTGTGATTGCCCCAATCGCGAGCCTCATAATCCCTAAAACAATATTACGCAGGTTTCCTGCTACAAAAAGAACGAAAATCATCTGGTATATAGTCCATTGCGTAGCGGTGATTGTTGTCCCTATCGTCGTCTTCGTCTCGTTTATTCTGATAGCTATTCAGTATATGGTGCCTACGATGATTTGACTTATCTCGAATCTGTCTATAGATTGACAGTAAGTAGAGAGATTCTTTGTTTTGTATGTTTAGGATTTGTTTGTTTAGCCGGGCGTGTATTTCTAGGACTCTCTACCTTTGAGGAAAGAATCCTCACTATTTGAAAGCAGGGGCGGCCACAGTAATGTTGGCTGCCTCTTTTTTTACCCGAAAACGCGATATACTTACTTTCTATGCAAACGATCATACTTGGCGGCGGGTGCTTTTGGTGTACGGAAGCGGTATTCCAAACGCTCAAGGGTGTGCACTCTGTTGCTCCTGGGTACACTGGCGGACATACCGTAAACCCTACGTATGAAGATATCTGCACCGGTACGACCGGTCACGCTGAAGTGATCAAGATCGACTACGACCCATCCGAAATTCAGCTTGAGGATATTCTGACGGTATTTTTCGCGACGCACGATCCGACTACGTTGAATAGGCAGGGTGCTGATGTTGGCACACAATATCGCTCAGCTATTTTCTACACAACAAGCGAGCAGAAAGAAGTCGTAGAGAAATTTATTCTTGAATTAGAGACATCCAGTTCTCTCGGCGGACACATCGTAACCGAAGTGGTGCCGATTGAAACATTTTATCCAGCAGAAGAATATCATCAGAATTATTTCGCACGAAATCCCGATCGAGCATACTGCCAAATCGTGGTAAATCCTAAGGTTGAAAAAGTGCAGGCAAAATTCGCCGAACTCTTAAAGAAGAATCGGCCTGAGTAGATTGCCGAGCTTTTTCACGTTTTGACTCTGATCTCTATCGTGCCGTATACTGGCAGGAGTATGACTTACCGCAAGCGCTACGAGGACAGCTATCTCGACGACGAGGACGAAGAAATAGACGGCGACGAGCGAACTGACGCGGAGCGTATCGTCGCTCTCTTGGAGAAGCCGGACCGCACACCAAAAGAAGACGCTCGCATTACGAAGCTACTCGAACGGCTTTATGTGGGTGCAAAATTACCTGGCCCGCCTGGAGAGAACGCCATATACGGTATCGAAGTGGTTGCCGGGGCGTATGCCGCACTTGGTGCTCCTGACACTGCTACGGGCCTTTGGGAGCGTCTCGGCGACGTTGCTGGAAACATCGGCCGGAGCGATCTGTATTATAAGGCAATGGATGCAATCGCGGCTTTGAGCCAGGCGACGTATGAGGAATATCATCCGGGAGAGACCGTGCAGGCAGACGAAACGACGCTATAAATAATCATTACATTTCACTATGGAAACAGAAAAAGACACAAAGAAAAAGAAAGCTCTTCGTGCTGAGTTACGAGAAAAGACCGCAGGCTATGTTTTGACTGCGCTCGGACTTGTTGCTGGTCTTGCTTGGAACGACGCTATTAGCTCCACCATCAAGCGATTCTTTCCACTCGATGGCGACGGTCTCATGGTCAAATTTATCTATGCTGTCATTGTTACGATCGGTATCGTTCTTGTCTCGCATTTCTTACTGCGAGTAATGACCGGAAAAGAGGACTAGCTAGACTGATTTTACTTTGACGTGTGAACGCTTGTTCTTGTCTACTTTTGGAAGCTTGATCGTGAGGAGTCCGTGGCGTTCCATTGCCTCGGCTTCATCTGGCTGCACTTCCTGTGGAAGCGAAACGCTGCGTGAGAATGAGCCCCAGTAGAGTTCGCGGCTGAAGAAATCTCCTTCGCGAACTGTTTGGCTTTCCTGGCGCTTGCCGCGGATGGTGAGCATGTCGCGAGTGATATTGATCTCAAGATCTTCTGGACGTACGCCTGCGACAAATGTCTGCACGATAATATCGCTCGGTGTTTGGTAGACATCAAGGGCGAGTTCGCCCTCGGTCTCTTCTTCTGTTGCCCAAGGATCAGTACCTTCTGATTCTTCGCGTGCCTGAATGCGGGTTTCTACTTCTTCTGTTTTTGCGTCCTCGTCAGTGAGGCGCATTCCGCCGGAGATGCGCTCGAAGAATGATCGCTTTTTTTCTTTTTTCATTGCCATGGTTTTATTATATCACGCTTGGAGTCCGTTCTTCCACATATGCGCCCATACGACGCAGTTTTTCAAACAACAGCATGATGATAATCGTCACCACCCAGAGAAATCCGAAAACTTTTAGGAAATCTTTTCCATTTTTTTGCATGATAAAGAAATTGAATACGCTATGCAGTGCAATTGCTGCTGCTATGCCGAATAGTGCGTAGAATATGCGGGAGCCGTTTGATTTGAAGTAGGCAAGCCCGACGGAAATACCAATAATGCCACTCGTTACCGCATGCAGCAGCGTCGATCCAAGAAAGCGCAGGTTTCCAGTGAGGAATGACACCGTTCCGTCGTTTACGGATACTGGATGGATGAGGTACAGTGCATTTTCGAGCGCGGCGAATCCAAGTCCTGCGGTCATGAGATAGATGGCGTAGTCTACTGGTTCATCGAGATACGGGCTTTTTGTCATGATGATAGCGAAGGCAAGGTATTTGAATATTTCCTCGCTTGCAGCCCATAGTACGATCATGGTCGTGTGGTCGAGTGCCATCCCTGATATTAATTTCTGTACGGGTAAGACAAGAATGACCGATATCATGCCGGCCGCAAATGTCAGAAATACAAGACCGGTCGGTTCTCGTTTGCCATCCTCATCTTCGCGTAGCCAGAAAAAGAGCCAGATAATCGCAGGGATCGTGCCAGCCAAAAGAGCAAGGATGAAAACAGTCGGGTTCTGTGAAAATGAGAGGGTTACGTTCTGCATGGCCACTTGGATACCATAAGCATAGCACGATCACGGCCGGGCAGCTTGGACCAGAGTTCCTCGGTAATATATGGCATGAATGGGTGAAGAGCACGGAGAAGAATCGGAAGTGCAGTGACGAGCATCTGGCGAGCAGAATCAGCGCCGGCCCCACTTGCTATCTTTTGCTTACTTCGTTCGATTACTACATCGGCAAACGTGTGCCAGGTGTAGTGGTACAGTTTTTCTGCGACAAGATAGAACTTGTATTCCTCCATTTCTTTAGTGACTTCTTGCATGAGTGCGTCGATCTCGTCGAGTGTTGTTTGATCGTCTGCCTCTAGAGTTGGATTTGATTCGGGATTGAATTGCGCCGTGCTCTCAAGCACGAAACGTTGGATGTTCCAGAGCTTGTTCGCAAATTTTGCGTATGCTTTGATTTTGTCCTTGCCGAGGTTTGAGTCAGATCCGGGGCCTACGCCGACGATCATTGCCATGCGAAGAGCGTCCGTACCGAATTCGTCGACGAGTGTGAGTGGATCGATGATATTGCCGAGTGACTTGCTCATCTTGCGGCCTTTCTCGTCGCGCACGAGGCCGTGGAGGTAAGCGATCTTAAAAGGAATCTGCCCAGTAAGGTAGGTGCTCATGAGGATCATACGCGCAACCCAAAAAGGAAGAATATCGTAGCCTGTTTCAAGTACGGTCGTTGGGTGGTAGGTAGCAAGGTCTGGTGTCTTGTTGGGCCAGCCAAGCGTCGAGAAGGTCCAAAGTCCGGAAGAGAACCAGGTGTCGAGCGTATCTTCGTCTTGGGAGAGATCAGGGTCT
This sequence comes from uncultured bacterium, assembly GCA_903869975.1. Lineage (GTDB taxonomy): Bacteria > Patescibacteriota > Minisyncoccia > Phycocordibacterales > UBA9973 > CAITQP01. Next base: position 8,032 of record CAIQBF010000008.1, read on the forward strand.
GTTGGATTGACGCAGTAGGTGTATTCGCGAGTAGTCGCGTTGCCCATGGTCCAGTTCATTCGATGGTTGACGAGAGCTGCTTCTGTTTCTGCTCCGTCTACAACGGCGTGCATGATGGACGTGAACGATTGGTGTCCGACTACTATGATATCGCCATCACTAGTATCGTTTGTGATGATTTCCCATGCTTTCTTTGCTCGAGCGATAAGCTCGCTCGCTGTTTCTCCTGTCTTTTCCCTGAACGCCGCAAAGAGTAGCGGTTCGGTGTGTCGCGGTGAGTTTTCGAGATTTCCCGCAGAAATTTCTCGGAGTTCTTGGTGTTCGCTGTATTCTGAAACCCCGAGTGTTTCGCGGATGATACGAGCAGTATCTTGTGCTCGTGAGAGATCGGACGAAAAGATTTTTGAAATAGTACGTCCTTTAAGTGAGGCCGCAAGCGTATGCGCCTGAGCTATTCCTGTTTCGGTGAGTGGGGAGTTGCTCTGTCCTGCGTATGTGTCAGCAACGTTTGCTGCTGATTGTCCGTGACGCACGAATATGATCGTGCGTTCTTTTGGAAGATGGATGCCTCCGGTTTTGTCATACCATACGGGAATGCGGTGTCCGTACCAGATCTGGCGGGAAATACACCAGTCACGAAGATTTTCGATCCAGTGGAAGTACACGCGCTCAAAATTCTCTGGCACGATGCGTGTCTGTCCACTGCGCACAACGCCGAGCATGAGTTCTTTGAGCGTAACCTCGTCGCCTGCAGCAAAGCCGGCCATTTCAGAATGTCCGAGTTTGAATTTTTTGTTCACGTTCATGAACCACTGCAATTTCGGCAGCGGCTCGATGATACCGCCTGTTCGTTCTGCAGTAGAGATATTTTGAGAGACATCCTCTTCTTTCTCCATGAGGCCTTCCGTGCGAAGCCACTCGGCGATAATCTCTCGAGCTTCCGTAGTCTTCTTTCCGATGAGGTTTTCGCCGCCGATCATCATTTTTGCATATTCATTGATCACCTGTACTGTCGGAAGCTTGTGGCGAAGTGCAATCTCGGCATCGATCTGACTATGCGCTGGAGTGACTCCAAGCGCACCCGTTCCGAATTCTTTTTCAACACTTTCATCGGCGACGATCTTGATATGGATCGGCACGCCGCAGAATACAGCGTCGTATTCTTTCCCGACAAATGCAGCGTAGCGTTCATCGGATGGGTTTACTGCAACGGCGGTATCTCCGACTTTTGTCTCTGGACGGGTGGTAGAGATGGAAATAGGGAAGTCTTTTGAGTATTTGAATGTATAGAGCTTGGCTTTGCGCTCCTCGTAGACGAGTTCGTCGTCGGAGATTACTGTCTGGCCTTTTGGATCCCAGTTTACGATGCGGTGTCCGCGATAAATAAGCCCATCGTTGTACATGCGGGCGAAAGCGGTGCGGACGGCAAGATTACGCTTTGCATCAAGCGTGAAAGCTTCGCGGCTCCAGTCGAGCGACGCGCCCATGCGCTTGGCTTGTCCGACGATGGTGTCATGAGATTCCTGGGCAAATTTCTCAACGCGCTTGAGGAATTCTTCACGACCGAGGTCGCCTTTGCGTTTGCCTTCTTCTTTTTCAATAATTTTTTCTACCTTGCTCTGAGTTGCGATAGCTGCGTGGTCGGTACCGGGGAGCCAGAGTGTGCGCTTGCCTTGCATGCGAGCGAAGCGAGTCATGATATCTTCGATGACAAGCATAAGGGCGTGACCGGTATGGAGCGTTCCGGTGACGTTCGGTGGAGGGAGCACCATTGAAAATGGCTCTGCGTCAGGGGCGGTGACGCCTTTTTCTATGCACACATCGGGATTGAAGAACCCGCTCTCGAGCCAGGATTGGTAGATGCGAGCTTCCGTCTCTTTTGGGTTATACGGCTTGAGGAGTTCCTCGGGGATATTATTGTCGTTGTGCATATATGTATATGTCGAAACTATAGCATTTTGGGGCTTGTTTTCAATGGTGATCTGGTAATGGCTGTGGTGGAATAAAATGAGCGGCCGGGAGTGTTCTCGCGGCCGCTCGGGTTTTTGAGTCGAAGCTATAGCTCAACTCCTTTTTGGCGAAGATCGGTGACCGGCTTGAGAGGTTTTTGGGGCGCATTTTTCGCCCCTGTTAGTTTTTGGCTCTCGCCGTACTTTTTCAAGTCGTCGATTTTTTTTAAGTCTTCGATTACTTTTGGGTCGATACACTTCGTTACATCGTTCATGTGTTATTTGGTTTTTAAAAAAGTGAAAATTTTGGTTGCAGTGACTCTTTTTGAATCACTGTCCTGGAGGCGAGAGTTCTCCTCAAGAACGGTGATTCAAAAAAGAACGACCCCTTTCGGGGTCGTTCTTTTGTTGTTTTCGTTTTAGCTATGCAACAAAATGACCCCCTCGGGAAGAGTTTGCGACCACCACCACGACGAGATTTTTGTATGCGTTGAACATAGTGAGATAGTATTCTGCGAGCGGAAAGATGTCAAGCGTCTTTTTTGAAGCTCAAATTGCCTTGCGCAGTAAGCTGTTTCGAATCAATGGAAACCTTTTTCCCGAAATATCCGGCGAGGGCGATCATGACAGCATTGTCGGTACTGAGTTCTCTTGTGGGGAAGGAAACGTGAAGATCGAGAGGTTGGGCGGCGGCGGTGAGACGTTCGGCGAGGGTCTTATTGGCTGAAACGCCGCCGCCCACGATGATACTCTTCACTGCATATTTCCGAGCAGCGTTGATTGTTTTAGCAACGAGCACTTCACACGC
>CAIQBF010000009.1 GCA_903869975.1 uncultured bacterium
CAGGCCGAGACAATGTCCCCTTCACTCCAGTATAAATGTCGTCAGAATCACACGTAGAACCAGCAAGCCACACATCGCCAAGTTCCTTATCTTTCTTGTTGTTCAAAGGAGCGATAGCCCACTTCTGTTTGATCGCCCAAGTGTCAGGAAGGTCGTTCATGAAGCTACCGTCGATGACATACCACTTCTTGGCATCAGCTTTCTTGTTACTGATCGCCTTCGTGTCGATAACCTTGTATACGGTAATCTGCGCTGGAGCGACAATATATCGTCCCCATTCACAAATCAGGTTAGGGTGTGGAACACCGCGCTTCTCAGCCTCGCTCTTCAGAAGCTCGAATATTTTCTCCATGAGTTTCTCAAGCGGGTAGCTCTTCGTGCGCTCATACGGAATCGGCATGCCGCCGCCGATATCGATAGTATCGAGTGAAGGGTTCTTCTCTTTGAGTTTGAAGTACACATCGAGCGCGTACTTGATCGGACCGAGGACGTCATTGAGAGTCTCAATCTGCGAGCCAATGTGGTAATGAATGATCTTCAAGTTCTTAAACGAACTCATTGCGAGGATTTCGGTAGCCGAAAATCCGAAACGATCGATAGCTTTGTTCCAGATGGAATTCGCCTTGATCGGCATGTCGAGACGAATACCTACATCGTAACGCGAATGCTGAAGTACTTTGAGCTCGCTGTATCCTTCGATGATCGGAAAAACCTTCGTACCTTTATGCTGAAGCTCGTCGATCAAGTTCATGTACTTGTCCGTTTTAGGACCGTTGCAGAGAATACGAATGTTCGGATTGAACGATTCGGCTTCAAGCATCTTTTTAATGAGAGAGAGATCATTCGCAGAAGAAGTCTCAAGATGCGCACCCTCGCCAACGATAGCCATAACCACCTCTTTGTTCTGGTTCACCTTCATTGGATAGTGGTACAGGAATTTTCCCTTGTATCCCACTTTCTTTGAAAGAACCTGCGCGATGTCGAGCAAGTCTTCGAGGCGCTCCTCGATCACGAACGGCATGAGTATCTCGAGTGGAGTACCCATTTTCTCGGCCAAGTAGCGAACATTGTATATGTTGTGCCCTTCTTTGATGATTAGATCGCCATCTTTGTTGAAGTCGAAATACTGGGTGTTGTATTCCTTCATGCCGATCTTCCAAAGCTTCTTGGATGAGGTGGGTTTCATTTCTCGTTATAGATAGATATGGGGGTCTTTTTAGCGCACGTTTTTAATTCGCAAATCATAGCATCTACGTCTGGAATGTAAATAGGTCAAGGCGAGTTATCCACAGTTTTGAATTTGTTTACCGTACCGAAATCCAGTGTTTAAATGCGGGAAACAAACAACGATCTTTTATATGTGCCAGCAATCAAAAATAATTAACCGACCAGCGTACGGAATATGTAGTTGCATACTTCACGCCTTCTCTCCGCGCATAGTACGCGGAACAATAACCCAATCTGACCGAGCGATCGTATTTACATGCGAAAAATACCACATACCCCATGTGGCTACACAAAAAAAATACTGCCGCTCCCGTCTCATCGGTGAATACTGGGTCACAAAACCAACACAAAAAAACACTGCCATATCAATATGACAGTGTTTTTATTTTTAGAGACCTTCTTCTTTCAATGTCTCGATAGCGAGCTTCGCTTTCTTGGAAAGTTTACCGGGAATCTTGACGGTAACTCGAATCATGAGGTCGCCGCGCTTGTTTCCGCGCTGAGACGGAACGCCACGGTCTTTCACACGAAGCACAGTGCCGCTTGCGATGCCTTCCGGCACCATCACGGTAACTGGACCGTCGAGCGTCTCTATGACACGCTCAGCGCCAAGCAGAGCTTCTGAGAGCTTTACCTCCATATCCATAGTGAGGTTCTGACGATCGCGGCGAAATACTGGATGCGGCGTAACATTGATCTTCACATATAAGTCGCCAGGCGTGCCTCGTTTGACCGCCTCGCCCATGGTCGTAAGACGAATCATCTCGCCGCTCTCGATTCCGGCTGGAACGCGAATCTCCACTTCTTCCTCGCGACGCTTAACGCCAGCACCTTTACAAGTAGCGCACGGCTCCTGCGGGATCGTTCCAGAACCCACGCACACATCACACACGCGCGTCGTTACAAATGATCCAAGCAAGCTGCGGCGCGTCTCACGAATCTGACCCTTGCCGTTACACTGCGAGCACGAAACCTGCTTCGTGCCCTCTTTACCTCCCGATCCATGACACGTCTCACAGGTGCCGACCTTGGTGATAAGAATACGGCGTACTGTGCCAAAGATACTGTCGGCAAAAGAAACATTAATCTCCGTAGAAATATCTCGTCCACGATTCTGCTGCTGTGCACCGCCTCGTCCGCCTCCGAAAAATTCGCCGAAGATATCGCCGAGATCGCCCATGTCGAAGCCCTGGCCATTTTGGAATCCTGAGAAATCAAAACCGCCCATGCCGGACGGGTCAAAGCCCTGACCACCGAAACCGCCTTGTGGGCCAGCCGCACCAAACTGATCGTACTGAGCGCGTTTCTGGTCATCATGCAGTACCTGATACGCCTCGTTTGCCTCTTTGAATTTCGTATCGTCGCCTTTGTTCTTGTCGGGATGGTATTTATGAGCAAGCTTATGAAAAGCCTTTTTTATTTCGTCTTTTGAAGCGCCTTTTTGGACGCCAAGGATTTCGTAATAGTCTTTATTTGCCATACAACAATTCAATTATTGAGCGAGTAATTCTTTTAGAAGTTTTGTCGCGATAGCTGGGTTCGCGCTGCCTTTTGTCTCTTTCATCATCTGTCCGACAAGACTCATAAGCGCATTTTCTTTGCCACCTTTGTATGAAGCGACCGCCTGCTCGTTTGCTGCGATAATCTTGAGTGCAATCTCTTTGAGCGCGCCTTCGTCGTTTTTCTGAATAAGGTCGTGCTTTTCTGCAAGTGTGATCGGAGAAGCATCTTCGATGACGATCATCGCGAGAATATCTTTCGCTGCTCGAGATGAGATCTTGCCATCAGCAAAAAGAGTGATGAGTTCGGCAAAATTTTCAGGACGTGGCATCGTCACGGCTGGATTGGTCTTCTTGAGTCCAAGAAAATCAGAGACGATATAGTTTGAAGCAACTTTTACTTTTTCAGGGGTCTTCAAAATCGCACAAACTTTCTCAAACCAAAGACCAAGTTCGTGATCCAAAACATATGCTTCGATATCCTCCGGCTTAATACCATACTCATTTGCATAACGAGCACGTTTACCTACTGGCAATTCAGGGAGCGCAGCTTTTAATTGCGCGATATCGAACAGTTCAGACAATTTGAATTTTGGAATATCTGGATCTGGGAAATAACGATAGTCCTCGGCACGCTCTTTTGCACGCTGGCTGAATGTACTACCCTTCTGCTCATCCCAGCCACGTGTCTCCTGTACGATCTCGCCTTCGCGACCTTCTTCATACAGCTCGCGCATACGCTCAAGCTCATAGCGGATAGCCCGCTCAACACTCTTAAACGAGTTGAGGTTCTTGACCTCCACTTTCGTTCCCCACTTTTCTTTGTCTGGAGAAATCGAAATGTTTGCCTCGACACGCATCTCGCCTTTCTCCATGTTTGCATCACAGGCATCTATGTATTGAAGAAGAAGCTGGTACTCGCGTCCGAAATCTCCGCCTGTCTTGGCGGCCACTTCGACTGAGTCAAACGTATGCGCATCCGTTACGAGCTCCATGAGCGGCACGCCAGCACGATTAAAATCTATGAGCGAGTAGTCGCCGCGATCGTGCTTGCTCGTCGCCGTATCTTCTTCGAGGTGAATGCGCGTGACCGTCATACCCGCGAGCGTGCCTCCGGAAACGATCGGATACTTGTATTGCGAAATTTGATACCCTTTTGGAATATCAGGATAAAAATAATTCTTGCGATCAAACTCAGTAAAATCAGCAATATTCCCGCCGATAGCAAGCCCTACACGGACTACCTGCTCCATCGCGCGCTTGTTTGGTACTGGAATAGCTCCCGGATGTGCCCTACAGACAGGACAAATATTGGTATTGGGCTTTTTCTCATCAGGGTCGTTTTTGCAGCCGCAAAACATTTTTGAATTTGTCTTGAGTTCGGCATGAATTTCAAGACCGATAGTTGGGTAGTATTTTATTTCCATAAAATCTAATGAATTAGGGTGCGGCACGCTTCAGCCTATCGAAGATATTTCGCAATATTCTTCTGATGCTCGGCATACGTTTTCGCGTAATGGATA
>CAIQBF010000010.1 GCA_903869975.1 uncultured bacterium
CTTGTCCGGCGACCGTACCCCCATCAACTCCAATAGGAGCAAACGGATTACGGCGTCCCGGGTCCTGGTCTGGCGGGATAGGTCTGTTGAAGTCTTGTAATATGGCAAATGCCTTGCTCGAAAAAAGTGAAACATCAAGCTTGATAGACTGGACACTCAGGAGCACTGAGAGAAAATCTTGCCCGACAGGTACTGTTGATGAAGAACGACCAGAGGCACTCCCCGTATTTGAAAGTCCTGAATTCGTAGAAGAAGGCGTTGTCTCGAGCGCGGAAGTAGGTGCCGCTGTCTGACCGGCAAAATATTTTGTATACCCGTAATAGCCGAGGCCTCCGACGATTGCGAGTATTACGATGGTTCTGATGAATGATTTCATACGATAACTATGCTATTAACTCTTGAGCCAGTAGGTGCGCAGCTTGACGGTATAGTTCGTAGTCCCCTTCACTGGATCGGGAGCGGAGAAGTCGATCGACTGCACGTCGGTCAGTCGAAGACTCGACTCAACATCCTTGATAAAGCTCAGGAAATTAGGATACGTCGCAGTAGTGACAAATTCGAAATCGAATACACCGTAATCTTTGGCCGCCTGAGCAACATCGGCTGGAGTTCCGGCTGATACCGCAGCAGCATTCACACTCGAAACACCTTGTGTCGTGTCGAATTTGATCGAAGCAATCTGCATACCATAACTTTGCGCCATCTGCTGGATATCAATCACGAGACGGATGTTGTCAGCAGTGTCAGGAAGCATTTTTGAAAGACGCGCGAGTGACTCTGGAGAAATGCCGCGATATTTTACTCCAAGAGTATCTCGCTGCTCCTGGAGCTTGCGTGAATTTGAAAGCGCCTCGTCATACTGAGAAGCCTGCGCTTTCAGCACCTTGACCCGCTGATACGCAGGATTGGTAAACATCATGAATGATGCAACAGAGAGTATGAGGAGGAGAATTGGGACGATGTATCGCATAGAATGATATAAGTATACCTTACTGCGCCGGAATCTTCTCGGGGATTACGGCAGTATCCGTCGCGGCTACTGGTACGACAACAGGCGCTGGGATCTGCCCTTGAGGTACGACCTCCGCGAGATGGTTAGCGAAGCGAACAAGATCGGCATCCACTGTAAACGAAAGATCAAACGTCACTGCCCCATTCGTGGTATCGAGAACAAGGTTGGAAAAAATAGGGTTATGAACGTTTTTATTCTTGGCGAGCTGATCAGACTGGAGCGCGATTGATGCGTAGTCACGTGCGCGACCGCTCATCTTTACGAGAACTGGAGCCGCGAGATCACGAGGAGTGACATATGAAAATTTTGTAAACTGCACGCTCTTGAGCGTATTGAGTTCAAGAGCAGCAAAGATTGGCGACACCACGATGTGATTATTGAGCAGCTCGTTGGCATCGGTGATACGGCGGTCGAGTGCGCGGAGCTCAGTAATGAGTGACGGTTCAAACGAATTACGTGCAATGTCTATCTGCGAGCTCATCGAGGCGATACTCTTTGTGAGACTTGCCTCATAGAAATACATAGCAGCTGCCGAACCAAGCGCTCCAAAAAAAATGAGTGTTGCGAAGAATGAAAAAATCGATGTATGCCGAGGAGCAGTAACCCGCTCTTCAGAAAGCGGCTTCTTAGGGATGAAGGATGTTTGGAAATTGGTAGTGTTGTCCATTGAGGCAATATCGAACTTCCCTTATTGTAATACAAGCACTCCCCGGTGTATAGAGTGCGCAGGTGTGGAATCAATAATTATCCAAGCTTTCTTAGTGCAAGGCCGAGTGCTACCGCAAACTCAGGACCGGTTTCAGCAAGAACTTTTGCAACGAATTCAGGAACTTCAACTTTGTCGAATGGATTGCCATAATCAACTTCCGTGCGAAAAACCTCAGCAGCGCGAGCACGGAAACCAGGAAGCAATGAGCCCGCCCCAGTCAAAATAACTTTACTGATAGGTTTATTGTATTTGCGCTCAAATGCCTGAATGACGTTGCTTGTCTCAGAAAGAATATAATCGACATCAAGCCTCAAGCCATCCGACATGGCGCGATCATTACCATTGCCGAGCAAGCCTATATCACGCTTCATTTCTTCCGCACGAGCGAAAGGTATCGAGAGTGAGCGCATAATTGAATTCGTTAGATCGAAAGACCCACGATTGACGATATGAAAACTGCGCACAATACCGTACTCAACAATAGAGAGTTTGGTCTTAGACGCACCGAAATCCATAAGCAACACCGCAGACAATTCGTGAGCAAACGTCGATCGAATCGAAGAGAATACTTCGATCTCAAACATATCGGCGTCGAGACCGGAAGATTTTGCGATCTCGCGATACTTGGAAAGAGTTTCGTTGTGGATCGCAACCGTGAGCACCTCGCTCTTGGCAGGAACAGTCGAGGGATCAGACGAGTCATTGTAAAACCCCTGCTGTTTATGTGGAATTACCCAATAGTCGAGGGTTACTTCAGAAATCGGCACCGGAATATATTTGCGTGCCTCAGTCGGTACGATATCAGGTAATTCCTTTTCCGTGATGCTGCCCGGAAGGTCAAGCAAGAAAATAAGCGAGGCAGACGACGGTATTGAGAACGCAGCATTCTTGGTCACGATACTTCCCTCGCGAAGCGCATCGGTGATCGCCTTGCCGAGTGGATCGGTACCGAGGTTCGTGGTCGCGCCGATATCAAGATTCGCGTACGGCGCGAGCGCGAGCGTACTATATGTTTCGAGCACGGCACGACCGTTCTTCTTCTTGAGTTCTACAAGCTTGATACTCGTGGTACCAACATCGACACCCACAGCCTGATCCGCGCTCGAGGAAGTACTCGAGCCTCCGCTTATATGCAATTCGGACATGATCTTTTTGAACGGATTAAACATAGCTATATATACCTAAGAGTA
>CAIQBF010000011.1 GCA_903869975.1 uncultured bacterium
ATGGCAACGCTGCTCGCTATTTTTATATTTATTATTCTTTGGCACGTAGAGCGGGAAGTGAAGCGTTTTGCTTCACCAGAAGAGGATCGGTCTGGCGATACAGCTGAAATGGCAGAGGTTATTGCAAAGCCAGCAAAGCGCCGAATCACACGAAGAGTATAAGAAGCCTGCTCGGCTTTGTTTTTGAGCTCTTTTTCGCTATACTCGCCCCATATGCATTCAGAGGAAATTCGCAGCAGATTTTTGGCTTTTTATGAGAAACGCGGGCATGCGGTTATACCGTCGGCACCGCTTGTTCCGTTGAATGACCCGTCCGTCCTTTTTAATACGGCCGGTATGCAGCCGCTCGTACCGTATCTCCTTGGCCAAAAGCATCCGGCCGGAACGCGTCTTGCGAATTCCCAGAAATGCGTACGCACTGTCGATATCGATGAGGTTGGCGACAACCGCCACCTGACATTTTTTGAAATGCTTGGCAATTGGTCTCTCGGCGATTATTTCAAAGAAGAGGCTATTAAATGGAGCTACGAATTTCTTACTTCAAAAGAAGAAGGACTTGGCCTTGATCCTTCCCGTATCTACGTAACCGTATTTGCTGGAGATGAAGTCGCTCCTCGCGACGATGAGGCTGCGGCGATTTGGAAAAAGTACATGCCGGAGCATCGCGTCTACTATCTTCCTGCAAAGAACAACTGGTGGAGTCCGGGAGACAATGGTCCGTGTGGTCCAGATACGGAAATTTTTTACGATATCAATCCGAGTCCGCTCGGCGATATGACGCACGATCAGTTTGTGGCAGCCGACGATGCTGGTCGCGTGGTTGAAGTCTGGAACAACGTCTTCATGATGTATGAGGCAAAAGACAAGAAGATCGTTGGAACCCTAGAAAAGAAGAATATTGATACGGGTATGGGTCTTGAGCGCATTGTCATGGTGTCGCAGAAAGTTACGACAGTATTTGAAACTGATTTCTTTGCGCCGGTTATTGAGATGCTCAAGAAGAAATCTACAACCTATAGCGATGTGAGCGCGAAGATCGTCGCCGATCATTTCCGAACAGCTCTTTTTATGTCGGCTGATGGTGTTGTGCCTGCGCACAAAGACGCGGGATATATCATGCGTCGCTTGATTCGTCGCGGATGGACACATGCGAGAAACTTGAGCGAGACGCTTGTAGTGGACGACCTTACTGAGATGCTTGAATATTTTGTTTCCATATACAAGGGAACCTATCCGGAAATAGCTACCGTAAAAGCTTCGGGGTATCGCGTGATCCTTGCTGAGATTGAAAAATTCGGTAAAACACTTGCGCAGGGGCTCAAAGAATTTGAGCGTGGCGAAGATCCGTTTATTCTCGCGACTACGTACGGTTTTCCAATAGAACTCACGCTTGAACTTGCAAAGGAAAAAGGCCGTACGGTTGACCTTGAAGATTTTAAGATGAAAATGGCCGAGCATTCAAAACTTTCTCAGACCTCAAGCGCGGGAATGTTCAAAGGCGGACTTGCAAACCATAACGAAAAGACTGTTCGTCTACATACTGCCCATCATCTGCTGCTTGCAGCGCTTCAAGAAGTGCTTGGTAAGGGCGTAAAACAGCGGGGAAGTAATATTACCGAAGAGCGTCTGCGTATGGATTTCTCGTTTGAACGCAAAATGACTGATGAAGAAAAAAAACGCGCAGAAGATATCGTGAACGCACAGATCGAAGCGGGGCTTACTGTTGTTCGCCGCGAAATGCCGCGTGATGAAGCAGAAAAGATTGGCGCAGAGATGGAATTCGGCGTGAAATACCCCGATGTTGTTTCAGTCTATTTCATTGAAGACCAGAACGGAAAGCATATATCAAAAGAATTCTGCGGCGGACCACATGTCTCAAATACAAAAGAGCTGGGTCACTTCAAATTACAGAAGGAGGAGGCTTCTTCTCAAGGAGTACGAAGAATCAAGGCGGTGCTAGAGTAGCTACTCGGCCAAGCGCAGGCAAAAATAAAAGACCGACATTTTCCGCCCAGTCTTCGCTGCGTTGAAAATGTCGGTCTTTTATTTTTGCCTGCGCACACCCTGTGTTACAATAATTCCATATGCATTTCTTCTCGCTTCGTCCAAAAAAATCTTCACGGCACATGATTGTCTTGCACATGGGCAGCGCGAATGTCGCTGGTGCACATATCGAAATCAAGGACGGCGTATCAAACGTTCTCGCGTCAGTCAGCTCGGACATTACCGTGCTTCCCGATGTTGCACACGCAGATTTTGAGCGCGAGGCCGAAAAAGCTCTTGCGGCCACGCTCGATCAGCTTTCACGAGGTCGCTTTCCGGCTCCTGAACGCGTTGACGTATACTTCTCGTCTCCTTGGTATGCTGCACAGACTCGCGTTGCAAAAGTTTCTCGCCCGACGCCGTTTGTTGTGTCGCGCGCCTTTGTTGATGATATGGTTTCGCGCGAGCTTGCCGCATTCGAGAGCGAAGTTATTGCACAAAGTCATGAAGCAGGACAGCCGTTGCGAGCTATTGAGTCCAAGATCGTGCAAGCGAAACTTAATGGCTATGCAACAGTAGAGCCCATTGGACTTTCTGCCCGAGAACTTGAATTTTCCATATTCCTTTCTGTTGCTCCTGAACGCAATCTTGTTCGTTTTGAAGAGATGATCCGCCGTACCTACGACAAGAAGGTGAGCTTCGCTACGTTTGCGGCGGCTTCTTTTCAGGTGCTCCGCGATGTTTTTCCGCATCAAGACGATTATCTCCATATCGATGTCGGAGGTGAGATAACCGATGTTTCTCTGGTTCGTGAAAGTGTACTGCTTCGCTCCGTATCCTTTCCTAAGGGCAGAAACTTTATCCTGCGCATGCTTTCGGAAAAGCTTAGCCGAAGTATCCCCGAATCGTTAGCTCTCTGTACTCTCTATGTTGAAGGAAAAGTCGAGGAATCGGTACGCGACGCTTGTACAAGCGTACTCACGCTTGCAAAGAATCAGTGGCTTGATGCATTCCAGCGAGCAATATTCGCAAGTACGAACGAGCTTTCTATCCCGAACACTATATTGATCTCCGTTTCGAGCGATATTGCTCCATGGTTTCTTGAGACAATGCGCCGTGAAGAATTTCATCAGCACTCAGTAGCGGAACGTGAGTTCAAGGTGGTAGTATTAGAAGCAGAATTGTTCCATGAACGGCTTTCTTTTGGAACTGATGTGCCTCGTGACCCATTTATTATGATCGACACACTGTCGAGTGCGCGTTCTCTCTAATTTTTATCCAACGTACTTATGCCCAAAAACATGCTCGAAGACATAAAGCCTCTCTCACGCAAATCTGGCTCGTCAGCTTCTGCTGCGCGCGCCAAGGAACCGCGTCGTCGTGCTGACCCGCTGCCTCGCGAGCTCCCATTTGAACCAGTACCTCCGGTGCGTTCTTCGCGATACGGTCTGTGGTACATCGCTGTTGGGCTGATTGTCGTATTTCTTTTTTCTCTTTCGTATCTTTTTGAGCATGCGAGCGTCACGATAGAGCCAAAATCGAGTCCTATTGCGTTTGATACAACCGACACATTTACGGCCGAGAAAGATACGACGAACGAGGGAGCTGTCGTATTTACGGTAATGAACCTTTCGGGAGATGAGTCGGTCAAAATCCCATCTACTCAGTCAAAGGAAGAGTCGCTGCCTGCTAAGGGGAGAGTGCTTTTGTATAACGAGTATTCGGCGGCTGCATATCCGCTCGTGAAAACCACGCGTTTGAGTACTCAAGACGGAAAAGTCTATCGTCTTGATACCGGGGTTGTGGTTCCTGGCTATAAGAAATCTGGTACAACGATTACTCCTGGATCGGTTGAGGTCTCGGTAACAGCTGATCAAAAAGGCGAGGCCTCCAATCTTGAGAATGCGGACTTTACGCTGCCTGGTCTTGCAGGGTCGCCGCAGGCTACTAAAATATATGGACGAACCAAGACGGCGCTTTCTGGGGGTATGTCTGGGACGGTATATTCGATTTCTCAAGATGTTGCAAACGCAGCGCTCGGCACACTTCAGGCCAAATTGAAGTCTTCACTTATATCGAAAGCCAAAGTCCAAGTGCCTGACGGGTATATTTTCTTCGATGGGGCAACAGTCTTTGATGCGGACGATGCTGTTCAGGTGCCATACTCAAAGGAAAAAGACGTTTCTCTTGCTCTGCATGGAACATTGACCGCCTACCTTATCAAAGAAGATACATTGGTTGCTGCGATTGCTGCGAAGTCTATCAGTCAGTATGGAGGGGAGCCGGTAACGATTCCCCAGATCGCTTCGCTTGTAGCTGCTCCGGCTGGCGTCCTTGATCCGAAGAAGGATACGACGTTCTCGTTTACCTTGAGTGGTCAAGCTTCTATCGTATGGACGGTATCTCTGAGTGACGTTGCCGGACTCCTTGCTGGTAAGAAAAAGTCAGATTTTCCTGAGCTTTTGAGGAGTTTTTCAGGTGTAGAACGAGCAGATGTGCTTATAAAACCTTTTTGGAAGGGGTCGTTCCCAAAGGACGCTGCTCGGATATCGGTTGAATTAGAATAATACCCCCTTGAGCTACTTGACCTTTAGAACAAAATTTGTTAGTCTACAAGTTACCTATCAATGGTGAATCAATCAGACGAAAAACCAGTTATGGGAGTGGTCGTTGACACACTTCCGAATCTCACTTTTAAAGTGGAGCTTTCTGATGGAAGCGGCAATACTACACTCGCATACGTGAGTGGAAAAATGCGCCTTCACAGAATCAAGGTTTTGGTCGGAGACAAGGTCGAAGTGGTGCTTGCTCCGGATGGGATTCGAGGCCGGATAACACGCCGCCTTTAATACACAAGATAATATCGAGACGATACAGCTCTACGGATATTGAGTTGAGTAAATCTCTTTGTTTCATTTAGTCGCATAGTCACAGACACATACAAAAATATTTATGAAAGTACGAGCCCGAGTAAAAAAGATGTGTGATAAATGCAAGATGGTCCGCCGTGATCGTCACTTGCGTATTATTTGCGAAAATCCCAAGCACAAGCAGAAACAGTAGGACTCGACATTGATCAACCATTTATTATCACTCTCAGTAACATAACCCATGCGTATCTCAGGTATTACAATTCCAGACAACAAAAAACTTGAGTTCGGTCTTACTGCCATCTACGGCATCGGCCGAGCGACGGCGGTGAAGATCATCATCGAGGCCGGAGTTTCTACCCAAAAGAAACCAACAGAGATCACTGCCGACGAAGAGAATGCCATCCGTAAGATCATCGAAGGTATGAAGACGGAAGGAACGCTCAAGCGCGAGATCTCATCCAACGTTAAGCGCCTCAAGGATATCAAGAGCTACCGCGGAACTCGCCACATGCGCAAGCTTCCGACAAAAGGACAGCGCACTAAGACCAACTCCCGCACCGTTCGCGGAAACGTCCGAAAGACGATGGGAAGTGGAAAGCGTAAACTCGAAAAGACATAAAACCTGAAAATACTATCATTATGGCTACTAAGAAAACAACAACAGAAGAGATCAAGGAAACTGCAGCTCCAGCTGCGGCCCCTGCTCGCTTGCCGAAGAAGAAAATCATCAGCGGAACCCTCCATGTTGAGGCAACGTTCAATAACACGAAGGTCGTGTTCTCAGACAAGAGCGGTGCAACTATTTTTTGGTCAAGCGCTGGAAGCCTCGGCTTCAAGGGTGCCAAAAAAGGAACTCCGTTCGCAGCCTCAAAAGTCGGCGAAACTGTTGGCGAGAAGGCAGCTGCCCTTGGAATCAAGGATGCTGACGTTGTCGTCAAAGGAGTCGGTTCTGGTCGCGAGCCAGCTATCCGCGGATTCATGGCACACGGCATGGAGATCACCGGCATCAAGGATGCTACTCCAGTTCCGCACAATGGTCCAAAAGCCAAGAAGCCACGCCGCGTATAGTCCCTACTAATTTTATTTACTATTTGCCACTTATTACGTTATGAAAATCGGTCCTAGATACAAAATTGCTCGTCGCCTCGGTCCTGCTGTCTTCGAAAAGACGCAGACACAGAAATTTCAGCTTTCCGAGGCTCGCCACGCACGCAAGAAGAGCGACAAACGTCCGAAAGCACTTTCGGATTTCGGTCTCCAGCTCATCGAGAAGCAGCGCGTCCGTTTTTCATACGGAATAACTGAGCGTCAGCTCGGTAACTACGTGGAGAAGGCAACCTCCACACGCGGTGTAAACACTGGCGAGAAATTGTACGGCATGCTCGAGTCTCGTCTCGACAACGTTGTATACCGCCTTGGTATCGCGCATACGCGCCGCCTCGCACGCCAGATGGTGTCACACGGACACTTTGTTGTTAACGGCAAACGTACAACCGTTCCTTCATATGCAGTCTCGATCGGCGACGTCGTCACCGTTCGCGAGGGAAGCAAGAAGAGCGTTCTCTTTACTGAGCTTGCGAAGAAATTGCAGAATTATTCGACACCGAAATGGCTCCGCTTCGATGTGGAGAAACTTCAGGCCAATGTAGAGGGCGTACCCGCTCTTGAGCAGGGCGGAGCGTTCAACCTCAACACTGTGCTCGAGTACTACAGCCGCTAATCGTTCAATTATTTTCGAGTCCAATCATTATCAGTTTATCTTTTGAATAACGTATGTCGGATCACAACATCATTCTTCCTTCGAAACCTCGCGTCGTCAGTGAAGACGAGCACAAGGGCGTGTACGAGATCGACGGGCTCTATCCGGGCTATGGTCATACTCTCGGCAACTCGCTTCGCCGAATCGTGCTTTCCTCGCTCCCGGGCGCAGCTATCACGAACATCAAGATCGATGGAGTAGCACATGAATTCTCTACGATGGAAGGCGTCAAGGAAGACGTTGTGCTTATTCTCCTTGCGCTCAAGAAAGTGCGCTTCCAGATGACGACAGACGAGCCACAGATGGCAACCATCTCTGTAAAGGGGGTGAAGAAGGTCACTGCAGGCGATATTAAAGTCAGCGGACAGCTCGAAGTTCTCAATCCTGAGCTTTTCATTGCTGAGATTACCGACAAGAATGCGAACCTTTCAATCGAGATGCGCGTTGAGCGCGGACTTGGTTTCATGCCTCGCGAGATGCATGAGAAAGGTAAAGTTGAAATCGGCACGATCGCTGTCGATGCTATCTTTACGCCTATCCGCCGTGTTTCCTACGAGGTAGAGAACATGCGCGTTGGTGACAAGACAAACCACAATCGTCTCCGCATGCTCATCGAGACCGATGGTACGATCACTCCACGCACTGCGCTTGAGAGTTCGATCCGCATCATGATCGATCAGCTTGCTGCTATTATCGGTTTTAAAGAGGAAATGAATTCTTCTTCGAATACTGCAGCTGCTTCTTCCGACACGACCGACGAAGCAGATAGCGATGGCGACAAAGACGATATGAGCGAAGTCTTGAAGACTCGCATCGACACCCTTGATTTCTCAACCAGAACCCTGAATGCCCTCACCGATGCGGGCATCCGGACACTCGGCGGCCTTGCTCGAAAGAAAAAGGAGGACCTGCTCGAAGTGGAGGGAATGGGAGAGAAAGGAATCCAGGAAATTAAGAGAATTTTGTCAAATTACGGCATTACGCTGAAATAGTTTTTTTATGAGACACGGAAATACCAACAGAAAATTCGGACGCGTGCGCAAGGTACGCTCAAGCTTCCTTAAGGGACTTGCGCTCGACCTTATCCGCCACGGCAAGATCACAACAACTGAGGCTCGCGCAAAGGAGCTCAAGAAGGTGGTTGAGCCATTGGTAACGCTCGCCAAGAAGAACGATCTCGCTGCCCGCCGCCTCGCGACGAGCCGCTTGATGAACCGCAAGCCTGAAACCAAGAAGCTCTTCGACGAGATCGCGCCGAATTACACGAGCCGCCGCGGAGGATACACTCGTATCACACGACTCCCGGTCCGCAAATCCGACGCGTCCCGCATGGCCGTGATCGAGTTTGTGTAATCCCCGCTAATAAGGTACTGTATGAAAACATCAATGAAATCTGAAACTGCAAATACAAAGAGAATGACAACGATCGACGCTGCTGGCGTTACTATCGGCCGCGTGGCAACACAGGCTGCTGTCGCTCTTATGGGTAAGGACGAGCCTACTTTCGAACGTCACATCATGACGGGCGGCAAGGTTACGATCGTCAATGCTTCAAAGCTTAAGATCGATCCTCGCAAACTCGACACGGTCAAATACGCTCAATACTCCGGCTATCCAGGTGGTCTCCGTTACGAGACACTTGCTCAGGTACTTGAGAAGAAGGGCGTAGAGGAAGTGCTTCGCCGTGCGGTCTACGGCATGCTTCCGGGCAACAAGCTCCGCCCGGAGATTATGAAGAACCTTACGGTAACCGAATAATATATATGTCAGAAAAGAAACAATACACAGAGAAGATCGGTCGTCGCAAGACTTCAACTTGCCGCGTACGCCTCACTCCATCAACGAAATCTTCGTTTATGGTAAACGGCAAGCCAGTCGATGAATATTTCAAGACTGCAGCTCAGAAGAAGATCGTCAACGACGCGATGACTCTCATCAAGCCTGACGAGAAATACGAGATCACCGTTATGGTCATGGGCGGAGGAATCCACTCACAGGCCGAGGCTGTACGCCACGGCATCTCTCGCTTCTTTGCAGAACTTTCTGAAGATTCGAAAGGCAAGCTCAAGAAGGAAGGATACCTCAAGCGCGATCCTCGTTCAAAAGAGCGCCGCAAGTTCGGTCTCAAGAAAGCCCGCAAGGCTCCACAGTGGTCGAAGCGTTAATTACGCAAGACTCAAAAAAATCTCCCCGTATGGGGAGATTTTTTTTGTATATCACCACGAACACATCCGGCTGCGAAAATAGATATTGGTCGAGAAAGGCCTCTCGCAGACCGCGTCGGCGGTCGAGAGGCGCCGCTCGCGAGCACGCGAGACGGCGTTGCCTTTCGAGTGCCAATATCTATTTTCGCAGCCGGATTTGTTCGTGGTAGGATCAACACATGAAAGCAGAAACATTTGAGCAAAAAGTGAAAGCTATTGTTTCAAAAATCCCGAAAGGGAAGGTGCTGACGTACGGTGAAGTTGCGCTGAAAGCAGGATCCCCGGGTGCTGCACGAGCGGTAGGGACGCTTATGAAAGGGAATTATGACCCCACGGTGCCGTGTCACAGGGTGGTGCTCTCAAGCGGGGCTATTGGCGATTATAACCGCGGAGGGAGCGATGAGAAGATTAGAAAACTCCGAAGCGAGGGTGTTCTCGGTAAAACGGACACTCGCATCACGTGGGCATAATTGCTATACTTTTGAGATGAAAAAACAGAATTTGTACGTCTCTATTGCGGTCGTTATTCTAAGCATTGCTGCTGGCGTTTATCTTATTCGCCGTCCTGTTGCTCCGGCTGTGCCGCCAGTAACGGCGAGCGATGTTGCTGGCAACCGCTCGTTTGATCTTGCTTGTGATGCGGGTAAAGCTCTTAATCTCACATTCCATCTTCCTGAGGATAAAACAGTGGATGTTGCGCTTTCCGATGGCCGTACGCTTTCTCTCTTGAACACTTCTTCTGGCGATGGTTCTTCGTATACGAGCAGTGAGGGTAATGTCGTTCTTGCTCTTGAAGGTGCGAGCTTGAATCTTACTGAACAAGGAAAGCCTACGTACAAAAACTGCGCACTCGCGGGATCTCTTAAATAAGATGCTTACGATACTGCACGCAGCTATTCTCGGTCTCGTCGAAGGTGTCACCGAGTTTCTTCCGATTTCTTCGACCGGACACATGATACTTGCGGCGCGTGCCATGAATCTCACACAGACGGATTTTCTCAAAAGTTTTGAGGTTATCATTCAGCTCGGTGCGATCCTCGCTGTACTTACGCTCTACGGTAAGAAGCTCTTGCTTAATGCAAAAATATTCAAGCGTGTCACGATAGCGTTTGTGCCGACTGCGGTGATTGGTCTTTTGTTTTACAGCTTTGTAAAAAAATATTTGCTCGGAAGTACCACGGTCGTGCTTTGGTCACTTGCGATCGGAGGACTTTTTCTTATCGTATTCGAATATATTCGCCGTGGTCGCGGGCAGCAAAAGATCGACCCGCTCTCAAATACTAAAGAGCTCGAATCAATTACGTACCCGCAGGCTCTCGGTATTGGGCTGTTCCAGGCTCTCGCTATTATTCCTGGTGTCTCTCGTTCGGCTGCTACGATTGTGGGCGGTCTGTGTCTCGGCATTTCGCGAGCGACGATTGTGGAGTTCTCGTTTATGTTGGCCGTGCCTACGCTTGTTGCTGCTACAGGACTCGATCTGTTAAAAAATGGAATCAGTTTTAGCGGATCCGAGAGAGGGCTATTACTTGTCGGACTTATTGTTGCGTTCGTTTCGGCGCTTGCTGCCATGAAGCTTCTTCTACGATTCGTTTCAAACCATACGTTTGTACCATTCGGTATTTATCGTATTGTTATTGCCGTCGCCTTTCTCTTGTATTTGGTATAAAATGATTTGGTACGCATTATAAAAATAATTTTCTCTTACTCGTATGGCAAAAGGAATCTCGCACAAGAAAGAAACAAAGAAGCCGAAGAAAGCAAAAGC
>CAIQBF010000012.1 GCA_903869975.1 uncultured bacterium
GCGCTCGTGAACGAACTTGTGTTTGCTGCGAATGAAGGAGAAACTATAACCGTCGCCGATCAGGTGGTGCAGATTCGCGTACAGAAATAATATGAAAGATACCCGGCTCATCATGTTTGATTTCGATGGAGTGCTGGTAAACACGTGCAGCTCTCTGTCGCGGGAATCGCGGATACCTGCTGAGCTGAAAGATGTGGTTCGAGAACTCAGTGCGTCATTTTCGCTTGCTATTGTTTCGTCGACGCCATCGCCCGCGATTGCGGAGATTCTTGAGAAAGAGGGCTTGCGTGAGTGTTTTACCGAGATTCTCGGGGCTGATGTGCATACGAGCAAAGTCATCAAGATTCAGTCGCTACTCGATAGCTATCACTGTGCGCCCGAGAAGACTGTTTTGATTACTGATACGACCGGAGATATTGGAGAGGCTCGGGCGGCGGGGGTTGCTTCGATTGCTGTGTCCTGGGGTTTCCATGGAAAAGACAAGCTTCAGAAGGCGAATCCCTATGCCGTGGTCGATACGGTACCTGAGCTTTTGGGCTCTATACGGGGATTTTTTGCCGAGAGTGCGATACAATAGCCCTATGGACGAAGATCGAGCCGCGCGCATAGAGGAGGGTATTGAGCTCTTGAGCGACCAGCTGACCAAGGTGGAAGGTATGGCTGGGGTCTTTTTGCCGGCGCTCAAAGGTTTCCGACGGGACCTTTCCCTCGCAGCGCAAGAAAATCCAAAATATTTTTTTGCGGATTTTCGTAACACTGCTTCGATTATTGGCGTGCCGCCTCTCAGGGATGGCAGCAGCTTTTCAGATCTCCATAAGATGCTTTCGCTTGCCGAGGATGCTATTGATGGGGTTATTCGTATCAAGAATCCTCCGCTTGGACCGAGTACTCTTATTCGCGAAAAAGTTTTGTCTGAAATGGATATGGTGCATCGGAATCTTGCCGATGTCGCAGATACGTCACACCGTTTGTACGAAGCCATCCAGGCTGCTTCGTTTGAGTTTGATGTTTTTAATTCAAAGAACATTGACGGTGATTTCATCGAAGGGAATATTCTTTTCGATCGTGATGCGCTCAATCTTTCAATGGTCACGGCTCGTGCCATTGCTGAGCGGGCGGTTCGGCTTGATATTGATCTCATGCAGTCTCGGCATGCTCTTGAAACGGGGATAGAAGTGCGAAAGTAATGAGTCATATGAAAACTCCTCGTGTATTTTTGGTGCATGGTTTTGGGGGAACTCCGAATGGCGGGTGGCGCCCATGGCTTATGGACAAGCTCGCGCGTCTCGATGTGTATGCTTGTGCGCTGCCTATGCCGAGTCCTGATGAGCCAGCGCTTCATGCTTGGGTGGAGGAGATCGGGCGCGCCATCGGCGCGCCCGATGAAAGCGTTTTCCTCGTAGGGCATAGTCTCGGAGTTCCTGCTGTTCTGCACTACCTTGCGACCCTTCCAGCGGGTTCAAGAATCGGAGGAGCCTTCCTTGTTTCAGGACCGATACGGCTTTCTGACCATGAGCGGTATGCAAAAATCGCTTCATTTTTTACACCGCCAGCTGACCTTGTCCTCGCCCAAAAAGCATGTGCTCATTTTACGGTAATCCATGGAGACAATGATCCCGTTGTTCCATTTTCCGATGGAGAAGAGTTCGCCCGAGAGCTTTCCTGTGAGCTGATTTCAATACCAAATGGTGGGCATCTCAATGGCTCGGCTGGCTGGAGAGAATTGCCGCAGCTGCTTGAACAGATTTCTCGTGTACTTCCTGCATAGTATCTACAATCGCGATGCATCATATTTACCACACCGAAGCATTTATTCTCGGTAGTCGTCCAAAAGGGGAGGACTCTAAGATTCTTATCGTGTATACGCGCGAACTCGGACTTATCTATGCTCACGCGCAAGGAGTTCGCAAACTTTCTTCCAAGCTTCGCTATGTGCTTTCTGATTTTGCGCGAGTGAATCTCGATCTTGTACGAGGCAAGGAGATATGGCGCGTGACGACTGCGACGCCTGTGCATTCATATGCCGTACTCCGAAAGGCACGCGAGAGCGAGCGCATTCTCGCACGCATCGCCTCGCTTCTTATGCGTCTCGTGGCAGGGGAGGAGGCCAACCACGAAGTCTATGCCACGCTTGCGCGAACCTACGACTTACTTGAAACTGCAGGTGTAAACACAGAGGATTATCGTGCGCTTGAATTACTCGCTGTCGCGCGTATTCTTACCTCGCTTGGATATTTATCTCGTGCCTTGCCGGGTATTGTTTCTGAACCCGGACAGGAGGAGGTAATTCCGATCGAATTTTCCGATATTGCGTATCAGCATCGTCTTATCCGGGATATCAACCAAGCCCTTGCCGCCAGCCAGCTCTAAGGTGTGCTAAAATGGAGAGGTTATGGCCCTTGACCCAAAAGAGCACTATTCAAATGAAGTTCATAACCTTGATGATGTAAATTCAAGGTTGTATCGTCGTGATTTGGCTGACCGTAAGGGTAAGCGTATCGACTCACTGCATTATAAGCCGGTTCCAGTGCAGGCAGATTGGACCTCGCCGAAAGATACTCCTCAAAAATCAAAAAAAGAGGATCGCGAGCGACCTTCAGTGTTTAAGAAATTTTTCTACTTTTCATTGTCTTTTGCCGGCATTGCCGTTATTTTTGCGGCGATCATGTTCCTGACGGGCGGAAATACTGTTTCTAATACCGATATTGAGATCAATGTCCTCGGTACTTCTTTTGCTTCAGGAGGGGAAGAACTTCCGTTGCAAGTCGAGATTGTAAACAAGAATCAGAGCACTCTTGAGCTTGCTGACCTCTTTGTTGAGTACAACAAGGGTGGTGATTCAACTAGTGGCGCAAAGCACGTGCGCGAGCTTAATTCTCTTGGCACTATCACGGCCGGCAAGACGATCACCAAGAGTCTTTTTGTAACTTTGTATGGACAGGAAGGCAGCGTACAGGATGTTACGTTTACTCTCCAGTACCGCCTCCGCGGATCAAACGCGATTTTCGTCAAAAAGAATGTGTTCCCGGTTACTATCAATTCAGCACCGGTAGCACTCTCTGTTGAAGCGCCATCTTCTGTTACGCCGAATCAGACAATGACTTTTACCGTGAAGACGGTTTCGAACGCCAAGAACCCACTCTCCGGTATGCTGCTGCGCGTCGATTATCCGAATGGCTTCAAGTTTGAAAAGGCAGTTCCGTCTCCTGATGCGTACACCAATGTCTGGAAACTTGGCGATCTTGCCCCTGGAGCGGAACGTGAAATTGTGATTACGGGAACGGTGTATGGCACCGATGGTGAGGATCGTGCTTTCCACGTATATACAGGATCTGCGAGCGCAAATGACAGCACCAAGATCGGCGTCACCTATAATTCGATGCTTTCTACTATTGCGCTCGTTAAGCCGTTCCTTTCTGCGAATCTTGCACTCAATGGATCAAGCGATGCGACTATTCCCGTGGATAGTGCAAGTACAGTGAGCGGTACTATTCGGTACTCGAACAATCTTTCAACACAGGTTACGAATGCAGAGATTACGCTTGCTTTGTCGGGGAATGCGCTCGATCCAGCTGGGGTGAGCGCTCAGGATGGATTCTATGATTCATCGAGAAAGATTATTATTTGGAATGGGACGACTGATAAGAATCTTGCTTCTATACAGCCGGGCGACCAGGGGACACTTTCGTTTACCCTCACTGTATTGCCGCTCCTATCGGCGAGCTCTCCTGTTTCGTCGCCGTCGATAAAGCTCGCAGTGAGTATTAAGGGCACTCAACCGCAGGAAGGGGGTACGGCAAGCGAAGTGAAGAATTTTGAAACGCACACCGCCGTAGTCAGTTCTGATCTTGGATTTGCAGCAAATGCGTTCTACGCGTCAGGCCCGTTTTCTAATACAGGGTCTATTCCTCCTAAGGCAGGAACTCCGACAACCTATACTATTACTTGGAGTGTTACGAATTCCTCGAATCCGCTTGCAACGGCTCTTGCAACAGCAGCGCTCCCTCCGTACGTTGACTGGGTTGGTACTATATCACCTACGACCGCGCCGCTTACCTTTGACCCAGGAGCGCGTACTGTTCGATGGAATATAGGTTCTGTTCCTCCGGGTACGGGGCTTTCTGGTCCCTCGAAGAGTGTCTCATTCCAGGTTCGCCTCAATCCGTCAACATCACAGGTTGGCAGTATCCCAAAACTCGTGCTCGATACGGCTGTAACCGCTCGGGATACATTCACTGGAGAGGCACTGACCATGACGCGTCCGGCAGTATCCACTGTTCTTGAAAATGACGGCGGATTTTCTTCCGGGGGAGGAATAGTTACAAATTAGCCTGGAATATGTTAGAAAGTACTCTATGAAAGACGACACATTGATGGACAAGATTCAGTCGCTTGCGAAGCGCCGCGGGTTTATATACCAGGGGTCTGAGATTTATGGCGGCCTTGCCGGCACGTGGGACTACGGTCCTCTTGGTGTCGCGCTCAAGAACAACATCAAGGAATCGTGGCGTAAGAAATTCATTTCGTCTCGGAACGATATGTACGAAGTTGACGCAGCCATTCTCATGAATCCAAAAGTTTGGGAGACGAGCGGCCATGTATCCGGCTTTAGCGACCCGCTCGTGGAGTGTCCAAAATGCAAGAATCGGTACCGCGAAGACCAGGTGGAAGACTCAGTGAAATTCCCTGGCAAAAAACAGTGCCTTCATTGCGGTGAAATCCTCGGAGCCGCACGTCAGTTTAATATGATGTTCGCCACAAAGATTGGAGCGGTAGAAGACAGTGCTGCAACTGTATACCTCCGTCCTGAGACTGCTGCGGGTATGTTTGTAAATTTCAAAAATATCGTAGACAGCTTCCACCCAAAACTTCCGTTTGGTATGGCGCAGATCGGCAAGGCATTTCGTAACGAGATCACTCCGCGAGACTTTGTGTTCCGCGTACGAGAATTTGAACAGATGGAAATCGAGTATTTTGTGAAGCCGGAAGAATGGGCAGAGCATTTTGCATCGCTCAAGAGCCGCATGCTTGAATGGATGGAAGAACTCGGTATCGACATGCAAAAAGTGCACGAGCTTGAAGTCGCGCCGAGTGACCTCGCGCATTATTCAAAGCGCACGGTAGATTTTGAGTTTGATTTTCCGTTTGGACGCAAGGAACTGTACGGGCTTGCGTATCGTACTGACTTTGATCTCTCGAGTCATTCGAGGGGATCAAGCGTGGAGCTTTCGTATCAAGACGAAGAATCTAAATCCAAGATAGTGCCGCATGTTATCGAGCCTTCGTTTGGTGTCGATCGCAGCGTGCTCGCATTGCTCGCCTCTGTATACGCAGAGGAGGAAAAGGAAGGGGATGTCCGCTCGTATCTGAAATTCAAGCCTTCTATTGCTCCAATACTTTGTGCCGTCAGCCCACTGCTCAAAAATAAGCCTGCTTTAGTAGAAAAGGCTCAGGCTGTCTACGGCATACTGAAAGCGGAATTCGGCCGGGTTACCTGGGACGACAATGGCAACATTGGCAAGCGGTACCGCCGTCAGGATGAAATCGGAACACCCTGGTGTATCGTGATTGACTTCGATACTCTCGGCGAAGAGAACCCCGATAATAAAGACACCGTTACTGTCCGCGATCGCGATACTGGCGCTCAGAGCCGTGTTCCAATAGGTGGTATTTCAGCTTTTATTCGCTCCCGACTCTCGTAATATATGGAAGAGGATACTAGAGAAAAAAAACAACTCATTCAGCTTTCTGTCGGCGTTTCCTCTTTCGGCTTTGCTACGCTTGTTTTTTGGATTATCAATACGATTCATTTTTCGCATCACGACTCTATTCCAAGCTCTATCCTTCACACGACGCCGGTCATTTTCGTTTCCGATCTGCATGAAATTTTTGGGCCACTAGGGGCTGTTAGTATCCTCATCTCTGATCTTATTGTGTTTGTTTGGGTGGCTTTGATCGCGGTGTCCCTCTATGTGTCGCTCTATGTATCCAACAAGAATAACCGAAACAAGGGCTTGGCACGCCGCCTGCTTATTGTTACTCTTATCTCAATCTCCATTCTGGCTCTTGACCTTGTAGCGTTCGGTATCGAACGGTACCGGGAGCGTCTAGCAGAGACCGCCGTCCTTATTTCTTAACCCTTTTTTACTTTTTATGAACTACACCAGAACCAAGCTCAAGAACGGCCTTCGCGTTATAACGGTGCCCATGAAAGACAATCCGACGGTCACAGTACTCGTACTCGTTGAGACTGGCTCAAAATATGAGACCAAGGAAAAGAACGGTATCTCGCACTTTCTCGAACACATGTGTTTCAAGGGGACAGAGAAGCGCTTGAGCGCGCATGCTATTAGCGCAGAGCTTGATGGTATTGGTTCACAGTACAATGCGTTTACTGGACAGGAATACACTGGGTATTATGCCAAGAGCGATGCGACACATTTCAAAAAGATTTTTGACGTTGTGTCCGATATCTATCTCAATTCCACCTTTCCTGAACTTGAGATGCACAAAGAAAAAGGGGTGATCGTTGAAGAGATCAACATGTACGAAGACATGCCACACCGCCACGTACATGATCTTTTTGCGAGTCTTTTGTACGGGGATCAGCCAGCTGGTTGGAATATCGCGGGATCGCGTGAGAACGTGCGTGCTATGACGCGTGAGGATTTTGTTGAATACAAGAAAGCTCACTATGTTCCAAAAGCAACGACGGTCATCGTAGCAGGTAAGGTCAAAGAGAAAGAAGTAGCAAAAGAGATCGAACGCGTGTTCGGTTCCCTTAAATCTACGCCAAAATCCGATAAGCTCCCGGTCAAAGATACTCAGTCTAAACCTGCAGCACTCGTCGAATACAAGAAGACCGACCAGACACACTTCGTGCTCGGCGTGCGCTCTTTTGACGCCTATGACAAGCGTAACGCGACACTTGCCGTGCTCGCGACGATTCTCGGCGGGGGAATGAGCTCGCGACTTTTTATCAAGCTCCGTGAGGAACTTGGCGTAGCGTATTATGTCCGCGCTTCAAATGATGCTTCAACCGACCACGGTACATTCCAGATTGCGGCTGGCGTTTCAAACGAACGCGTACAGGAAGTAGTCGGAGAAATACTCAAAGAATGCGCGCGATTCCGTACGGAACTCGTGCCGAAAGAAGAGCTGGCAAAAGCCAAGGAATATCTCGCTGGTAACATGAAGCTTGAGCTCGAATCGTCAGACGCTTGGGCCAATTTCTACGGAGGACAGGAGGTACAGCGCAAAAAGATCGAGCGTCCTGAGGACGTCGAGAAGCGCATTCGTAAAGTCACCGCCAAAGATATTCAGACTGTTGCGCGCGAAATTTTTGTAACGAAGAATCTCAACCTCGCCCTTATCGGTCCCTTTGAGGATGAAAAAGCTTTCTCGTCCAAGCTTTCCTTCTAATACCTTATCGCTATGTCATCAGAAAAACCGTTTTACCTCACGACAACGCTTCCGTATGTGAACGCCGATCTGCATATGGGGCATGCGCTTGAGTTCGTGCGCGCCGACATCATTGCACGACACAAAAAGCTTCAGGGGTTTGATGTTTTTTTCAATACCGGTACAGACGAGCATGGCATGAAGATTTATGAGAAGGCTGTGGCAGGAGGACAGACGCCGCAGGAATTCACCGATGCGAGCTTTGCGCGCTTCCGCGAGTCGGTCAAGATTTTCGGTCTTGATGAGAGTATTCTTCATTTCATTCGTACGACAGACACGCATCATGAAGCTGCAGCCCAGGAATTCTGGCGTCGCTGTGACAAGAATGGATATATCTACAAGAAGAACTACCAGACAAAATACTGCGTGGGTTGTGAAGAGGCCAAGACGGATTCTGAGCTTGTAAACGGGGAGTGTTCAGTGCACCCAGGCCGTGCGCTTGAGATCATTGAGGAAGAGAATTATTTTTTCAAATATTCTGCGTTTACCGACAAGCTCTCGAAATTCTACGAAGCAAATCCAAATTTCGTCGTGCCGGATTTCCGCTACAACGAGATCAAAGCATTCGTTGCGCGCGGACTTGAGGATTTTTCCATTTCGCGCCTCGCGACCAAAATGCCGTGGGGAATACCGGTGCCTGGTGACGAGACGCATGTCATGTACGTATGGTTCGATGCTCTCACGAATTACATTTCGACTCTTGGTTGGCCTGATGCAGAGAGTGTAGCGAACGGCGATTTCAAGCGCTACTGGGTAGAGGGCACGCCGACGCAGTACTGCGGCAAAGACAATCTCCGCTTCCAGTCCGCTATGTGGCAGGCTATGCTTATGGCAGCAGAGGTGCCTAATTCGCACCAGATCGTCATCAACGGCTTCATTACGGCCGATGGCGGGGTGAAGATGTCTAAGACGCTCGGTAATGTCGTGGATCCAAAAGATGTCGTGGCTGAATACGGCACGGAAGCACTTAGATTCTTCCTTGCGAAGGAAGTTTCGAGTTTCGAAGACAGTCCATTTACGATCGAGCGATTCAAGGCCGCGTACAACGCGCACCTCGCGAACGGTCTCGGAAATCTCACCTCGCGCATTCTCACGCTTTCGGAAAAACATCTCGCAGGAATGACCCCTCCAGCTTCTTCTTCGGTACTGCCTATTGAATTCCAGAAAGAGCTTGAAGCGTTTGATATCCAAAAAGCAGCAAGCTTCGTCTGGAACAAAGTGCAGGAACTTGATCAGACTATTCAGTCTACTGAACCGTTTAAGGTCGTGAAAGTCGATGAGCAAAAAGGCCGCGAGCTCATTGCCGATCTCGTGGTAAAACTCCAAGCCATCGCTGAGATGCTTGTATCGATACTGCCGGAAACATCGGCCAAGATTCTCACTCAGATCGCGCTCAACAAAAAGCCTGAGGTACCGCTCTTTTTACGCAAAGAATAATCATACAAAATTATGGAACCTACCTACGTCGACGTCCACGCCCATGTGAATTTCAAAGCCTACGACGCAGACCGCGCCGAGGTCATACAGCGTGCGCTTGATGCGGGCGTGCATATCATGAGCGTTGGCACGCAGCAGGATACGTCCAAATTCGCTGTCGAGATCGCTCACCGCTATCCGCACGGCGTCTATGCAGCCATCGCGCTCCATCCAGTGCATACCTCGAAATCCCATCACGACGTCAAAGAGCTCGGCGAGGAGGGCAAGGCGTTCACTTCGCGTGGCGAGGAATTTGATCCGGCCTTCTATGAAGAGCTCGCTCGCGACGAACGCGTTCGTGCTATCGGTGAATGCGGTCTCGACTACTACCACATGGAAGCAGCAGAGGGGAATGCTGCGGAAGGCCTCGAGATCATTGAACGCCAGAAAAAGATTTTCATTCAACACATCGAAGTCGCCAACAAAGTCGGCAAGCCACTCATGTGCCATATCCGCAATGCGTACAAAGACGCAGCAGATATTTTGCGCGAACACGCAAAAGTAAAAGGGGACATCCATTTCTTTGCAGGCACCTGGGAAGAAGCCAAGCTCTTCCTCGACATGGGCTTCACGCTCTCATTCACTGGCGTTCTCACCTTTACTCACGACTACGACGAAGTCGTCCGCAACACGCCGCTCGACATGCTCCTGACTGAAACCGACTGCCCATACATCACGCCGACGCCATTCCGAGGCAAGCGCAATGAGCCTGTCCATGTACGCGAGATAGTCAAAGCCATCGCCCGCATCAAAGAACTCGACGAGGAAACTGTCGCCAAGCAGCTTGTCGCGAATGCTAAACGAGTATTTGGCTTCTAATCATCTATGGACGAACTAAAAAACGAAATTGAAAAGATTAAAGAACGTAATACAAAAGTTGCGTTCGATAAAGCGTGGGAGACGAGCACTTTTCGTGTCGCTTCGATCAGTATCATGACGTATATCTGTGTCGTCATTTTTCTCTGTATTATCAAAACTCCAAACCCATTCATAAACGCACTTGTTCCCATGCTCGGCTATTTTCTCTCAGCCCAGTCGCTTCCATTCATCAAAAAGTGGTGGATTCGCAAAGAATCGCAGAAGATCGAGGTTTCATCAAAGTAAACACGATTTCGGGGCACGGATGGCCATTATTGCGATATCTCGAATCTCGTGGTAGTGTGTACCCGTCTTGTTCGATAGGGCACTGAATCCCTATCGCAATGGTCCGAAACAAGACAAAAGCCTTATA
>CAIQBF010000013.1 GCA_903869975.1 uncultured bacterium
AGACATAATTCGTTTACAGTAAAGGTTGATAATTCCATATTTGAATTTAGTACGAAGTTTTTTTATATAAAAAAACATGTACGAATCCTAAATTAAAAGTAAACTTTTGAACTAGTTAGACGCAAAACGGTACCCGCGTTTGGGTACGGTATGAATAAAGATACGTTTTTTCGTCTCAAGTTTTTTTCGGAGGAGACGGACGTGTGTATCGACGGTATTGGTGAAAGGATCTGTGTTCATATCCCAGACATATTCAAGGATCATCTCGCGTGAGAGGACTATATCCTCGTGTTGCATAAAATATTCGAGGAGAGAGAATTCCTTGTTGCGGAGCAGTATTGGTTTTCCTGCAATAAGCACGCTGTGTTTGCGCGAATCGAGTACCAGATCTCCGCTCGTGAGTATGTCTCCATGGAGTACTTCGCCGCGGCGGGTGAGGGCTCGGAGGCGCACGACGAGTTCTCGAAGTGAAAAAGGTTTGGTTAGGTAGTCGTCACAAACGCCAAGCATATCGATCTTGATGTCCATATTGCGCTCGACGGAAAGTACAAGAATGGGGATTGATGGCTTATATTTTCGTATCTGATTAGAAATTTGGTCGCCGCGCATGTCAGGCAAGTGAAAATCAAGTACGATAACGTCGAAGGCATTAGCATGGGCGAGTGCGATACCGCGCTCGCCGGTATCTGCTGTTTCTACAACACAGAGCTCTGACTCGAGGCCTTTCTTGATGAATGCCGTAATCTCAGGCTCGTCTTCGATAATGAGGACTTTCATAGATAGTAGTAAGGTTATCACAGAAAGTTAAACGAAAACTAAACTGACATATTAGTGGATATTCGTATTGAATATAAACCCTGCGTGCGTACAAAAACACCATCGTGCAAAACGATGGTGTTTTAAAATCCAAGATACTGCATGATGCGATGTGAGGGGCCTTCTTTGAGGGGCTTTACTACAAGTTTCGTTTCGAGGAGTCGAGTGAGTTCTTCAGTATCAAGTGTGGCGGGGAGTCCGATGGCAATTACTGGCATGATTGCGCGGTCGCTCTCAATGAGCAGATGGCTATCGACTTCTGTTTCTTCGATAGCGAAACCTTTGAGTTTCTCAAACGGGAAGAAATAATTACGAACTCTGATACCGTCGTCACTAATAGCGATTTCTATAATCTCGGGCTTCCGAGCAGCATAGTACCCGAGAATTCCGGCGGCGAGCAAAATAAAAATAGCAAAGAGTGTGTCGTGATAGATGATTGCGATTGCCGCGCTTGCTATGGCTATTACTCCAAGCGCCCAGAACCAATCTGGGCCTTTTTCGAGATGCGCATATTCTTCGATCTGCCAAGTGATGCGCGGCTCATATTTCGACGTTTGTGCCATACGTGTAGATAGTGTAGCACAGCGGAGAGAGGGTGTGTTACTGCGTGAGTGGAGGAAAACCGTGATTGGCCCCCCAAGCGAAAGGGTCCGCGTACCAGCGTTCAAGCAGGGCAAGGATTTCTATACTAAGTAAATTCTCCTCACGTGCAACTTCAAGAAGGTAGGGGAACGTGATGAGTGGCATGAGTCGACACTCGGGATCCATGTGTGTGAAGCGTGATGGTTTGCCGGGGATGTCGTAGTGGTAGATTGCCGCGCAGACGGGGATGAGCGCGCCTTCTCGTCGGACAGCTTCAATGGCATTGATCGCGCTTGATCCGGTAGATATCGTATCTTCGATTACGAGGATACGCTTACCACTAAGGCCACCCGGAATATCTCCTTCAATTTGGCGACCCTGTCCGTGGTCCTTTGGTTTTGCTCGGATATATAGCAGCGGGAGCTTGAGGCGGTCGGCGAGTGTTGTAGCGTGGGGAATGGCGCCTGTCGCTACTCCTGCGATCGCGTCATAGCGCTCGGCACTAATACTGATCATCTCGGTAAAAGCCTCAGCGATAGCGGCACGCACGTCCGCATAGCCTATGAGGCAGCGGTTGTCGATATAGATAGGCATGGCGTATCCTGAGGCCCAGCGAATGGGCGCATCCGGGCACACGGTCATGGCTCCACGGGTCAGAATGGCTCGGGCGATGGTCTTTCGAGGGTCGATTTCGTTTGACATATGGATGTATGGTAGCATAGGTATTGAAATATGAAACTGCGTGGTATCGAATTCGGTCCTATTATCGGAGCCTCCGGCTTAAATGGCTGGTTTGGCGAGGGGTATCCGTACCATGCAGTGCTCCGTTTACTGCCAGGGTTTACTTTTCGGGGGGTTACTCTGACAGCAAAAACAACAACACTTCATGCCCGTGCCGGCAATATGCCGCTCCGAAAAGACCAGATTACTCCGCGCGAACTCAAGCCTCGCAGTATTGTGGTGCGCCCAGGCGCTGGCGTGGTGCTCAATGCGGTGGGTCTTTCGGGCCCCGGCTTACCGTTCCTTCTTGGTCTTGGCCGGTGGCAAAAGCTGGAGAAGCCTTTTCTCCTTTCTTTCATGTCGGTAGCGGAGACGCGCGATGCGCGCCTCCAGGAATTGCGTGAGGCAGTGAGTTTGCTGAAAGTTGAACTACCGAATTTTCGCGCACAGGTTGGCCTACAAATTAATTTCTCCTGCCCGAACGTGGGGCATGCTCAGGAGGAGATGGTGGAAGATATTCATGAGTCACTTGCTATCGCGAGCATTCTCGGTATTCCGCTCATTCCTAAAATATCCGTACTTGTTCCTCCTGAGAAAGCTGCGGAAATCGCGCGTGACCCAAACTGTGATGCGCTCGCCGTTTCGAATACAATCGCATGGAGTGATCTCCCTGAAAATGTCCGGGCAGTCTTTTTCCGCACACAGGAATCTCCACTTGCTCGCTACGGCGGGGGAGGTATTTCGGGTAAGTACTTGCTCCCGCTCGTGATTGAATGGGTTCGTCAGTTTAAGAGACTTCGATCAAATACCCCGATAATTGCTGGTGGCGGAATTCTTCGTGCACATGATGTTGATCGACTTGTTGAAGCTGGTGCGGATGCAGTGTCTCCGGGAAGTGTGGTTATCGTGCGGCCATGGAAGATGAAGGGGATTATCGCTCGCGCGTATGCGTTGCTCGGAAAATAGATTTTTTTAAGGGGCGGAATTTGTTCTTTTGGTATTTATGCAATTTTTACATACTCTATGGAGCGTATTGTTTCCCGACACCTGCGTTGGATGCCGCAGTCGAGACGCTCTTTTGTGTGGAGCGTGTCTTCAGAAGCTTGTTCCTGCTTCCTCTTCGGAAGAGCCGTATATGATGAGTGCGTATAGTTATAAAGATTCGCGAGTGCGCCAGCTTATACGAATTTTAAAATACAAGAAAATGCGCCACGCAGCGGATGTGTTTGCGCCGGCGCTCGCGGGGCTTTTGACTGAATTTCTCGGGGAGGAACGCTTGTTTATAGGCGGGCGCGTGCTTTTGGTGCCGGTTCCGATTTCGCGTTCACGGTACCGTGAACGTGGATACAATCAAGCGGAGAGCTTGGCTCGGGCGACTTTTTCTCGCTTGCCGAAAGAGACAGTCCGTTTTTGTTCTGTCGAGACTACGCTGCTCGAGAAATATATCGACACGACACCGCAAGCCAAAATCAAGACACGAGCTGAGCGTCTGGCGCATCTCGGCGATTGCTTTCGGGTTAGGCCGGAGCGCATGCCAGCCGGGGAGACGATCGTACTTATTGATGATGTGATTACTACCGGCGCAACTATCCGTGTTGCACGACAAGCACTTCTTCGTGCAGGGTTCCGGTCTGTTTACGCGCTTTCGGTAGCGCACTAAAAAAATGCCGAGCCTTCCTGATACGTGGCTTCTCTTTCACGCATCGATTAGACTCGACATCTTCTCTGGTCCGATTTTTGAAATGATGTTATGGGGATGTTTGCATATGCTCCATCGTCTGAAATAGTAAGGCACTTCGACGAGTTGTGCTTTCTTTATCGTATCGAAATAGGGATAGAGAATAGATAAAGAAAAAATAGATAAAAGAGATACAGAGCGCTCGGTGGCGATTAAAAACCTTATCTACTTTCGTATATCTATCTTGTATCCACGGCCAGGGATACTGTGGATAAGTTTACGTTTTTTGGGAGTATCAATCTTTTTACGTAAATTCATGATGTGCGTCTCTATAGCATTCGAGAATACACTGAGATCGGAATTCCAGACATGATCAAGAATATCTCCTCGTGGTACGACATTGCCCGAGTTTCTCATAAGGTGTTCAAGTAAGGTGAATTCTTTACGAGTCAGATAGATTGGTACGCCGCCTCGCCGGACGGTTTGCTTGGCAGTATCCAACGAGAGATCTTCAAAAGAAAATTGTGTGGCATTCTGAATTCCCGGACGGCGGATGAGCGCATTAATTCGGGCGAGAAGTTCCTCGAAGAAGAACGGCTTTACGAGGTAGTCGTCGATGCCAAGATTGAATCCTTCTACTTTATGGCGGACGTCGCTTGTGCCGGAGATCATAATGATCGGCATTTGTCGGGCGTTTTCGCGGAGCTTGAGGCAGACTTCATAGCCGTTGAGTACGGGCAGGTCGTAGTCGAGAAGGACGAGATCGTATTGGTTTTCTTCTGCTCGAGCGAGACCCAAATCTCCTGTCGCTGCTGTGTCGACCGCGAAGCAGTGTTCCTCGAGTCGGATTTTAAGGAATCGTCGAAAGTCTTGATTGTCTTCTACTATAAGGATTCGCATGGTAGGGTTGAATTATTGATATGGTATAGTAATTTTAGTCCTGAAAGCCTTAAGGAATCGTAAAGAAAAGCTAATAATAATTTAAATTTAAGTATGGATACTCGCATAGAAAAAGACTCGCTTGGCGAAGTATTGGTTCCTCGTACTGCCTATTTCGGAGCGCAGACAGCTCGTTCGATCCAAAATTTTGATATTGCACGTGTTACCGATCGTATGCCGATGGATATCGTTCACGCGCTTGCCGCAGTCAAGAAGGCCGCTGCTTTCGCGAACGCCGACCTCGGTATTCTCGCAAAAGACAAAGCCGAACACATCGCACAGGTTGCCGACGAGATTGTTCTCGGGTCACTTGATGCCGAGTTTCCGCTTGTGGTCTGGCAGACTGGCAGCGGCACGCAGACCAATATGAACGTGAACGAAGTAATTGCGAATCGTGCACACGTGCTGAGTGGGGGATCTCTTACGGATATTCAGAAGCTCCTGCATCCAAACGATGACGTGAACAAGTCGCAGTCATCCAACGATGTTTTTCCTACTGCTATGCATATCGCCGCATATACTCTTCTTGTTCAGACGACGATTCCGGGAATCAAAAAATTACGTGATTCTTTGGATCTAAAATCTGTCGCATATATGCATGTCGTGAAGATTGGCCGCACTCACTTAATGGACGCAACGCCGATCACTCTCGGGCAGGAGATTGGCGCCTATGTTGCACAGCTCGATAGAGGCATTCTCGCGCTTGAACATACGCTACCATCGCTCGCTGAGCTTGCGCTCGGGGCAACAGCTGTCGGTACTGGGCTTAATGCGCCAAAAGGATTTGCCGAGCGTGCGGTGAAGTATATTGCCGAGAGTACCGGAATGCCGTTTGTTCGTGCGGGCAATTCGTTCGCTTCTCTTTCGGGGCACGATGCACTCGTGGAATCTCATGGCGCACTTACGCTTATTGCTACGATGCTCATGAAGCTTGGGAACGATATCCGCCTGCTTGCCTCTGGTCCGCGTGCCGGATTCGGTGAAATAAAAATCCCCGACAATGAGCCAGGGTCCTCAATCATGCCTGGCAAGGTTAATCCAACACAGTGTGAAGCGCTCACGATGGTCGCAGCGCAAGTTATGGGAAACAATGTTGCGGTAACTACCGGCGGCGCATTAGGACAGCTTGAGCTTAACGTTTTTAAGCCGATGATCATTGCAAATTTCCTGCACAGCGCTCGCTTGATCGGTGATGTCTGTACATCATTTGCGGACAATTGTGTTTCGGGGATTGAGCCGGTTATGGACGTAATCCAGAAAAATCTCGAGGGATCGCTCATGCTTGTAACCGCACTTACTCCTCATATCGGGTACGACAAAGCTGCTGAGATTGCAAAGAAAGCTCACGCAGAAAAGACGACACTCAAAGCTGCGGCGATAAGCCTCGGCTATGTAACAGCAGCAGAATTCGACGACTGGGCTGACCCTTCTAAAATGGTAGGGGAGATATAGTTCCCGCAGCGTGCAAAAATAAAACACGTTTTTCCTGCGCAGTCTTCGCTGCCTTGGAAGATC
>CAIQBF010000014.1 GCA_903869975.1 uncultured bacterium
GATACGGTGCTTATACTAGCTTGATTTCCGGCTGGTGTCAATGCGACCACTCTCCTATTTTGACCCGTGTAAGTGAATATAAACAGGCTCCCGTTCCGATGACCACCCCTATGTCTTCCGCGAGTTGACGGATATAGAACCCGCTCGAAACGGTGAGCGTAACCTTGATTGAGCACAGTTCGGCCGGCAGACGCTCCGCGAGCCCTGTCCAGGCGGCACAGATTTCTCCCTGCCGAAAATTTCCCGTCACTATCTCGGTCAAGTTGTGCACCCGAGTAAGGATCTCCTCGCGAGTCCGTGAACCGACAGAGAGTCGAGTATATGCATCGAGTGAAACCTCATGTGTCGGTAATTCCACAATCGTTCCCTCTTTTGCGTGCGTATGCAATTGCTTGCCACCCACCGTCTTCGATGAATACGGCGGGTATGTTTGCGTTTGTTTCCCCATCTTAGATTTCAAATAGAGGTCGAGCGTCTGTGTGAGACCTTCTTCAAAAGCCTGCACTGAATTCGAGGCGACAACAGGCATTCCCAAAAGATCATACGTATCCGTTGAAACTCCCAAAAGTATTTCTGCCTCATACGTCTTCGCAAGTCCCGTATATGTGTCTTTCTGTTTACACTCCTCACCGGTAAGAATAATGAGTAGCCCCTCCGCCGCAGGATCAAGCCGCCCAGCATACGTCATGGGTACATCGTCCGGAATATGTTCCTCCACCCGCAAACGCAAAAGCGCCTCAAGCGGCGTTTCGCCGAGGCGTTTATGTATGAGGTACGTATTTTTTATGCTTCCGCTTTCCACGCGTTATATCCCTTGATGATCAATTTCTCCACGGCCTCAATGCCGTTCGCTTGCGTATCGATCACAAGATCAAAATGCGATACATCCTGATAGTCCTCGATAGCGTAATATTTTTTATAGCGATCCTTTTCACTCGCAAGACGCTCAGCAAGTCGGACTTTTACGTCTTCGAAGGTCTCCGGCATTTCAGCAATCTCTCCTTCACGCTCAGCCTTCTTGGCAACCATATCTCCAAACACACGCTTAGCGGACGTATCGAGATCGAGGTTAAGAAATACTTTAAAAGAATCCGGCGCAAGGAACCAGCCGATACGTGAATCGATCACGAAATCATCGTGTGTATCCATAAAGAGTTTCTGCTTCGCATCGATCTCTCGATCGACAGTCGCGTCGCCCTCCGCAAGAATATTGAGTTCGCCGAGCGTAATGCCGCGTTCGGTAGCCATGGCACGCATAAAATCTCCTGCTGAATAATGAGGATAGTTCAATGCTACCGCCACACGCTTGGCTGCTGTGGATTTGCCGGAACCGAGCATTCCGCAGATGGTTATAATATGACGCTTTTGCATGCCCTGAGGATACCACGACAAACAAAAACTGCCCAGCATGACGCAGGGCAGTTTTCTGTATTTTAGAATATTCTTTATGAGGCTGGAATAACCTCTCTCCTTTCAAACCAAGGTAACAAATCTTGACCCTCTTGTATTTTTTCACACTGTTTGAGTAGATCGGTCACGAACAAATACAACGAGTCACTCACCTCAAGCATCTCAGAGTGTAGGACCGCTACTGAATTTTTATCGCAGGCCAAGCCACCTTCTACTTTCCTCATATACGCATCGTATACAAGGGTATTGTACATTTTCCTTGCCCTCTCAGAGAGTTTCCTCAAATCATAAGGCTGACGTGAACACATTGAATCCAATAAGAAATCCAGGAAATAATTCATCTGTCTTAACCACCGCATATCAGACTCATCCCCTTTTTGGATGTTTTGAATACGACACACAAGATGATTGTACCGCCTAGGACTGGATGAAAATGACGTCCACGCAGCAACTAGATACACGCTAAATATTTCTCGTGAGGGGAAATCCTTGCTCAATTCTTTAGAGAAAACCGCCTGCTCTTCCCATTCCTTCTCTGAGGAAAACGGTAGCTTTATTGAGAGCAGCGGCTCTATGACCGCCTCTGCGGCAGCCCGAACACAAGAATGCATTCGCGAGACTCTCTCTTTCTCTAATCCCAAAAAAAAGAATGTTGGCTCCTCTTCGAGTAGCACCAGCCGCGAATACTCCATAATGTTCGCTTTAAGACTATGCTCTTTAAAGGCTAGGGATCTTTTTGCGTAGACCCTGCAAGTGAGCCATATCAGGAAAATGATTTGGCAAACCAAAAGTACGATTGCCCAACTGGGCACGGTGCTGCTCACTTGCAGCAAAATTAAATGTTTCATTTACGTTTGTTTTTGAGTTTTGAAATAAAATTCTTATAACACTACAATGCTTTTCATACAATAGCAAGGCCGTATCCTCACAACAAAAAACCGCCCTTTCGGACGGTTTTTTGTATTCGTAATTATTTTTTCTTGACTGAGTCAGCTTCTGATTTGAATGGAACACCGAGGAGCTCGAAGAATTTTGTACCCTCTTCCTTGGTCTTTGCGCTCGTAACGAGTGTAACCGAAAGACCAAACACATCCTTGATATCTTCATCTGCAGTCTCAGGGAAAATCGTATGCTCCTTGAGTCCGAGTGTAAGGTTGCCGATAGAGTCGACAGCAGTACGATTGAATCCACGGAAGTCTTTTGTACGAGGAACTGCGATATTGAAAAACTTCTCAAGAAAACCGTACATACGTGGACCACGAAGCGTGACCGAGATACCGACTGGATCTCCCTGGCGGATCTTGAATGTCGCGATCGACTGCTTTGCTCCGCGGAGTGCTGTCTTCTGTCCAGTGATTTTGGTCAATCGGTCAGCAACGAGATCGTTGTGATTCTTGTTGCGCTTCATCGCGTTACCAGTACCTGAACCGATAACAACCTTAAGGAGCTTAGGAGCAGCCATCACATTCTTGTAGCCGAATGTGCCTTTGAGTGTCTCGTATGATTTCTGTGATTTTTCTTTGACTGTCATATAGTTGGCGGATTTAGGTCGAAAGACATGCCTTCACCTAGTACCGTGATTACGTAATTAAACTTCCTGTCCGCTTGATTTTGCAATGCGAACCTTTTTACCATTTACCTCCTTTGCTCCAGCGCGAGTAGCCTTTCCAGACTTAGGATCGATGAGCGCAACGTTTGGGCGATTGATTGGGTGCGAGATCTCGATAGTCGAGCCCTTGCCTCCTTTTGTTGTCGCTTTCTGGTGACGCTTCTTCATGTTGAGTCCTTCAACGAGTACGCGGTTCTCCTTTGGGAAAACTGCAAGAACCTTGCCGGACTTGCCTGCATCTTTTCCTTTCGTAACTATTACTTTGTCTCCTTTTTTGATATTCATAAATAGGTAGAAGAGATTAAATGACCTCAGGCGCAAGCGAGATAATCTTCTGGTAGCCGCGCTCACCGAGCTCACGAGGAATTGGTCCGAAAATGCGTCCTGCGATAGGCTCAAAGCGCTGCTTGCCACTGCCGATAAGAACTACGGCATTGTCATCGAAGGAGATGTATGAACCATCCTTGCGGCGCATAGCTTCGCGCTGGCGAACGACGACTGCGTGATGAACGCCCTTCTTCTTAACGCCTTTGCGAGGTTCTGCAACTTTGACAGAGATCACAACCACATCACCGATGCGTGCGTAGCGGCGCTTTGAAGAGCCGAGGACCTTGAAGACCATGCCGATTTTTCCTCCGGCGTTGTCTGCGATTTTTACGATTGTCTGTGGTTGGATCATATAATGGTTTGTTAGTTTTCGATTATTTTGTGACGAGCGTGAAGCGCTTGTCTTTTGAGATCGGGCGAGTCTCAACGATCTCGACCTTGTCCCCTACCTTGGCAGTGCTGTTTTCGTCATGCACCTTGTACTTCTTTGAAAGCGTCTGGTACTTTTGGTACTTAGGGTGCTTTACGAAGCGCGAGACTTTGACGACGACCGTTTTCTGCATGCTTGCCTTCACGACAACTCCTGCGAGTGTGGTGTGCTTTGCTGCAGTAGCTGGAGCAACTGCTTTCGGAGTTGCCTTACCGGTACCGGTCGAAGCTTTTTTAGTTGTTTTTTTAGTAGTAGTTGCCATATAAGTGTTATGCGCGAGATACGATGCGAGTCTTTACGGGAAGCTTCGTACCTGCTTTGCGGAGCGCTTCGCGTGCTCCGGCTTCGTCCATACCGTCAATCTCGTAGATTACGCGGCCTGGGCGGATTTCCATGCAGAATCCCTGTGGATCACCCTTACCCTTACCCATTCCAACCTCTGGCGGCTTAGCCGTATATGGTCGGTCTGGGAAAATGCGGATCCATGCCTTACCAGTCTTGGTCATTGCGCGGGCCATAGCCTTGCGTCCTGCCTCGATCTGGTTTGAACGGATACGTCCTGCAGTCTCAGCTTTGAGACCGAATGAACCGTAGGAAAGCGTTGTTCCGCGAGTTTCCGGAGTAGCCTTGGTCATGTCCTTGCGGGCAGTCTGCCATTTTCGATACTTGATTTTTTTCGGGAAAAGCATAAATACTTCTATTTCTTGGCTGGAGCCACGGCATTAGCGCCGTTGTCCTTTTTGACCTCGAAGACCTCTCCACGGTAGATCCACACCTTAATACCGATGTCTCCATACGTCATGTGTGCCTTCTCACGTGTGTAATCTACGTCTGCACGGAAAGTCTGAAGTGGGATCGAACCACGCTTCTGCTCTTCGATGCGGGCGATTTCAGCGCCACCAAGACGTCCAGAGAGGACAATCTTCACTCCCTCAACTCCGCGAGTCATAATGACACGCTCTACAGCCTGCTTCATAACGCGGCGGAATGGAAGACGCTTTTCAAGAGCCTCCGCTACTGAGTACGCAACAATGTGTGCATCAGCGTCAGGGTTCGTGACTTCGATGATGTCGAGCTTGAGCTCTTCAGGAACAGGAAGTCCTTTCTTCTTCATGAAAGTAACAATATCCTGCTTGAGCTTTACTGAGCCTTCGCCAGAGCGGCCGATAACCATGCCGGGGCGTGATGTACGGATGATGAAGCGAGTAGACTTAGGAGAGCGCTCCATTTCGATAGACGAAACATAGAGACCGCGCATGCGCTTCTCCAGCATTTCGCGCACGAGAACATCGCCCTTCAAGTATTCCTTGTACTTCTTCGGTGCTGCAAACCAGCGAGATTTCCAGTCTCGGAGAATGACAAGTCTATGTGCGTATGGATGGACAACTTTTGACATATGATTATTCTTTTACCGCCTTAGCTTTAGTAGGTTTCTTGGCAGCCACCTTCTTTACGGGCTTTGCCTTTTCGACAGGTGTTGACTCCTTTTTCTCAGCCTTTGCAGCCTTTACTGCTTTTGCTCCCTTTTCAGAAAGAGTAAGCGTAACGTGACTTGCATGCTTGTGAATAGCAGAAGCGCGTCCGAAAGCACGAGGCATATGGCGCTTGAGAACGATTCCCTTGTCTACCGTAACGTCTTTGACCATAAGGAGCTCGACGTCGGCGCCAGCTACTTTAGCATTTGCTACAGCAGAAGCAAGAAGCTTCTCCATAGGGAGAGCAGCGCGCTTTGCGAGGTGCTTGAGCTCGAGCATTGCTACGTCTACCTGCTTGCCTTTTATAAGGTTCGCAACGAGGCGGACTTTGCGGGGAGCTTGGCGATAGTTTTTGAGATAAGCTTTCATATAACAGATTATTTCTTCTTAGCGTCAGCAGCGGCGTTTGCAGACTTAGCAGCGGCGATCTCGCCCTCTTTCTGCTTGGTCTCAAGCTCTTTCTGCATTTTTCCTCCGTGCTTACGGAAAGTGCGTGTAGGAGAAAACTCTCCCAAACGATGTCCGACCATGTCCTCAGTAACCACAACCTCGACATGCACCTTTCCATTGTGTACGCCAAAGGTAAAGCCCACCATTTCTGGGGCGATCTGACATGCGCGTGCCCATGTCTTGATAACAGCGGAACCTTGCGCTGTCTTTCCCTCAATCTTTTTCATGAGGCGCTCGTCTACATATGGTCCTTTTTTGAGTGATCGTGTCATACAGTAATTAAAATAGCTCCGAGGAGCCGTGTCAGGACATACTAGCAAAAACGCAGAGAATGTCAAATCGACAAAAATGCGGAGGTGTTGAAAGCACCTAATGTTTGACAAAACAAGAAGATATAGTAATGTAGAAAAAAATTCACCGTTAAAAAATACATGATATGTCTCCAGAAAAAAACAAAGAAAGGATTGCCCAGGTGTGGGTTGAATACCTTATAAAATTCAACGCAATCGATTGCGCAACAAAAGGTGAACACCTTGATCCGGCGCGTTTGTTCGGACGCTACGGGAGCAGGAACTTCCTGACCCAATCGTGTAGCGAACAAATTCGAGAAGCAAGAATCCCCTACGATTGCATCGTAACGATGTCCGCACAGAGCGCACTCTTCGCAGCGTCGCTCGCAAACAAACTGCAGGTTCCCTTTATTCAAAAGAGAGGTACGGAATGGTATGTATTCAACCCAGGGAACTTTTTTCAATCTGAAGAAGAGAAAATTTTTGCAAAAACAATACTGGCTGGATCATACTCTGTCCTACCCTATGCCGTACAGCTCGCCGACAAACACAAGCTTGGCTGTGCCTATGTAATGGATGATAACCAAACAGCAAGGTGTGGCGGAGACACCATCCCCGAGAGATCAGCGGTATTCTTTCTTACGGAAGAATACGACCGGAAAAGAAAAACCGCTGTACTGAAAAATTTAGCCAAGAAAAAATGCTGGATAAACACAGCACACAATTTATCGATCCAAACTAAAGGATCGATACAAAAGAAACTGAATACTAAAGACAGACACGAAATTCAGGTGCTTGCAGTCACGGACATAGTCACAACCGGCGAACAACAAGCAAAGGAAATAACCGAACTTCGCAAAGCAGGATTCGAGTGCGAACACCTGATTAGTCTGTTCACGTATGATTTATCGTGCGCACGAGAAATATTCCAAGGAAGCAGGGCTTTTGGAACTTCCAAATCAACTTTGGGAAAACCCTGCCGTATCACTCCCCTTGTAACCTGGACTGAAACATTCAAGGCAATGGAAGGACTTGAAAAGCTCAGTGAGCTAGGGATGAAGATACATACTGAAGTAGAACTCCTCAACAGGAATCTTATGGGTGCATAACCCGCAAGGAAAACAATAAAAGGATCGCCACTAAATGGCGATCCTTTTTATATATTAAAAATACGGAACGAAAATGAGAAGATCAATAACCCACGCCGCAACGCCAGCAAACAGAACCGCCCCTGCTGCGATATCCTTGGTATCGCGAACCATCGGATGCACTCCTGGATTCGTCAGATCCATATCTATCTCGATAGCAGAA
Organism: uncultured bacterium; assembly: GCA_903869975.1. GTDB lineage: Bacteria > Patescibacteriota > Minisyncoccia > Phycocordibacterales > UBA9973 > CAITQP01. The sequence goes on from CAIQBF010000014.1 coordinate 7,303, forward strand.
TTAATTGCCTCAGCGACAACGACAACAGCATTCGCTCCAACAAGCACCGCCCATTCAAGCGTAGAAATTTTGAAAAAGAAGCCGAGCGTTACGAGAACCACACACGTACAAAAGTGAACCCAAAAATTGGGCGTGACTCGCACAAAGAGCCATATGCCGCGAAGTGCATGTTTGACGCTCGTAGCCCGCTCGACGATGTATGACTCTTTTTTTTCGAGAGAATTCATGCAGGAAGTGTAGCACGCACGAGGCAAAAGAAAACCACCGAATGCCTAGAGCATTCGGTGGTTTAAAATTTTCGCAATACGCACGTACTTATCGCACATAATACCGAGGCGCACCATCCTCCGAAGAAATCGGTTCCAGCGTAAATGGAGAGAGGGTGCTCAAAACCGTTAAGATATCCGACGGAGCACAATTAAATAAGAGTCCTTCGTCGTGCCCTTCTGGAACAAGAAGAGTTCCGTTACGGAATACAGTGACAAGTGTGCCATGAGTGGCGCTCGGGTTTCCTTTTTTAGACAGGAGTACTTCGTCACCTTCTTTTAATTTAAGATTTTGCGTACTAAGGTACGTCTGAATTTTTGCCATGACTATTCTTTTTTAGAGTGTAAAAATTACCCGCAATCTACCAGATGCTGATGATAAGTCAATTATCCCCAAGTATAGGGTCTATTGACGGCCATTTATTCATCTGATATAACTACCGAATGACACGTTCCGGGCGCCTTACGATTATTATCGCCTACGCTATTACCTCTTCATTTGAGGGCTGATTTTTGTTTTTGAACTCCGGATCGAAACCAAACACCGCCCCTCAAACTGAGAAGGCGGATTTTTTCTTTCACATTCAAAAAAACAGATCATGAACAACCAAACTCCAGCAGATACATCTGCACCAGACACAAACCAGACAGCCGTAGTTACTAACCCAGAAGGAAGATCAGACGGCAAGAACCCTGCCGCAATCGCGGAAGAGATGAAGCAAGAATACTATGCCGGTGGCATCGGAGGAAACAACTCCAACGCCCCCATCCCAACAGGGAGAGGCAACTGATTGTTTAATTACAAAAAGAAAAAGCTAGCTTAATTAATTGAGCTAGCTTTTTACTTTGTCCACGCAAACAAAAAAGCGCCCGATGGGCGCTTTTTTGCATTCGTATCGAATTATTTCTTCTTCTTTCCAACAACGCGTCGGGAGATGATGAGATGGTTCGAGTATTTCTTCGGTCCGCGAGTCTTGCGGCCTCCAGTGACCTTTCCCCAGAGCGTCTTTGGGCGCTTGGTTCCACGGCCTTGGCGTCCTTCTCCTCCTCCGTATGGGTGGTCTACGGCGTTCATGGCAGTACCACGAACAGTAGGACGGATACCCTTATGGCGGGAGCGACCTGCCTTACCGACGTTTACGAGATGGTGTTCATCGTTCGAAACTTCTCCGATCGTTGCCCAGCATTTCTCAGAGACCTTGCGGACTTCTGATGATGGGAGCTTTACGAGCGTGTAGCCGTTGTCGTTCGCGACTACCTGCGCGAAGTTACCCGCTGAGCGGACAAGCTTTGCACCTCCTTCCGGCTTGAGCTCCACGTTGTACACGAATGTACCAACAGGGATCTTCGAGAGTGGAAGACGGTTCGGTGTCGAGAGCGTAGCCTCAGCCGAGATGATGAATTCAGCACCTGGACGTACAGACTTAGGCGTAAGCATATAGCGCTTCTCTCCATCCTTGTAGACAACGAGCGAGATGAACGATGTGCGGAATGGATCGTACTCAACAGAGACGACTTTCGCCGGAATGTTCTTCTTCTCAAAAGCGAAGTCGATATCGCGGTAGAGTTTCTTGTTACCGCCTCCCTTGTGGCGCACCGTAATGCGTCCGAGGTTGTTGCGGCCCATGTCGCGCTTGCCACCCGTTGTGAGGGGCTTGTGCGGCTCGGTGTGCGTGATCACGCCGCGGTACGTGACATTCGTCATGTGACGGCGGGATGGTGTTGTCGGTGAATATTTTTTCATACAATTACAGATTTAAGTAACGGGGAGCAAGCTCTACCCTATTACAGGACTTCGATCGTATCGCCCTTTTTCAAATAAACGTAGGCCTTCTTTCCGCCTCCCGTAGTACCCATGCGTCCGCGGCGGCCACGAGGAGTCGTGACTTTCTTGGACATAGTGACTGTACGGATTGCGATTGGAGTAACCTTGTACATTGCCTTGATAGCTTTCTTGATCTCGCTCTTGTTCGCGTTTGGCGCGACGTTGAACGTGTAGCCGTTTTTCTCAGCAAGGTTTGCAGCTTTTTCCGTAATGCGAGCGCCGAGAATTACGGAGCTCTTTACGACTGCTTTCTCTTCAGTCTTTTCAGTCTTCTTCGTTGTAAGTTTCTTTGTTGCCATAGATTACTTCTTGCTTACTGTACAGCGCTTCTCGAGCGTTGCAACACTTGCGTCAGCATCGACGAAGATGACGTACTGGTGGTTGAGAACATCGAAAGTATTGAGGTCTTTCGCAAGCGAGAGACTTGTCTGTGGAACGTTGCGGAAGCTCTGAGAGAACACCTTGTCTACTGTCGGGATGACAAGCATAGCCTTTGGTGTGCGAGCCTTTGCAAGCTTCTCGAAGCCCTTGATCTTTGCGAATGCCTGCACCATCGCTGCAGCATCAGCAGTCTTTGGCACCTTGCCGAAAGATACTGAATCAACGAAGAGCACCTGGCCATCCTTGAACTTAGCGGAGAGTGAAGTTGAGAGAGCCTTTGCAGCCATCTTCTTGTTCACCTTCTGCTTGTAGTTCTTCTCAGCAAGAGGACCGTGAGTGACTCCTCCGCCTTTCCAGATCGGAGAGCGGGACGAGCCGTGACGAGCGCGGCCAGTTCCTTTCTGCTTCCATGGCTTCTTACCTCCTCCGCGCACTTCTGCACGGCCTTTGGTATCAGCTGTTCCTGCACGCGTATTTGCACGGATCGCACGAAGTACCTGGTGTACGAGGTCGCCATTCCATTTGACTCCGAATACGGACTCTGGAAGTGTGACTTCTCCTTTCTTTTCGCCCTTCTGGTTATAGGTAGGATTTTTCATATGTTACTTCTGTACGATCTCAAGCATTGTGCCGCGGCGACCAGGAACGGCTCCAGCAATAAGGATTGTGTTTGTTTCGAGGTCGACAGCAAGGACCTTGAGGCCGCTTACCGTGATACGCTCGCCGCCCATGCGTCCTCCCATGCGCATTCCTTTTGGAACGCGGTTACGAAGACCTCCACCGATCGATCCTGGTGCGCGCTCAGAGTGTTTCTGACCGTGCGAACGAGGACCTCCTTTGAAGTTGTGGCGCTTGATGACACCCTGGAAACCTTTTGCCTTCGAGATACCGCTGACAGTGACTGTGTCACCAGCTGCGAATGTATCTACCGAGACAGTGTCCCCCGAATTCATAGCATCTGCTTCCGCGCGAGACATGCGGAATTCGCGAACCTCAGAGAAAAGACCTTTTCCTGCGAAGTGGCCCATGAGCGCCTTCGAGATATTCTTTTCTTTCTTGGTACCGAATCCAACCTGTACTGCTGAGTAGCCGTCTTTCTCACCGTTCTTGATCTGCGTGACGACGATAGGACCTGCGGTCACGATCGTTGCAGCGTGCATTTTGCCGTCTTCGGCAAAGTACTCGGTCATATTTACTTTTGTGCCTAATATGAATTTCATAAATGTTAGCGGAACAGAACTTGCGCTCGGTTCATAACTGATAATCGTCCTGCGTTTCGGTAATACTGTATTTTCTACATCATCTTCACATCCACTTCTACTCCAGATGGGAGTGAAAGGTTTGTGAGGGCTTCGATCGTCTTCGCGCCTGGGTTCAAGATGTCGATGACACGCTTGTGTACGCGGATTTCAAACTGTTCGCGAGTGTTCTTGTAGATGAACGGCGAACGGTTGACCGTGTACTTCTTGATCTCAGTCGGAAGCGGTGTTGGGCCCGAGATGACTGCATCATGACGGAGAGCCGTGTCCATGATCTGCTTAACCGAATTGTCGAGAACTTTGTTCTCATACGCTCGGACGCGGATACGAAGACGGACTTCGCCACTCGTTGCTGCTGCTGTCTTTTTGGTTTTTGTAGCTGTAGCCATAATGGGGGTTAAATGTAGTAATCGCTTCTCGGTTGGAGGCGCGAGCGCTTCCCTTTCGGAGAGGCTCGCACCTCGCATCGAGAAACGAGTAACTAATTACGCAATGATCTTCGTTACAACTCCTGCACCGACTGTCTTACCACCTTCGCGGATAGCGAAGCGAGTAGCATCTTCGAGAGCAACTGGAGTAACGAGCTTGACCTTAAGAGTAACAGTGTCGCCTGGCATAACCATTTCCTTTCCTTCTGGAAGTGTTACATCGCCAGTAACGTCAGTTGTACGAACGTAGAACTGAGGCTTGTATCCCTTGAAGAATGGAGTGTGGCGTCCGCCTTCTTCCTTCTTCAAGATGTAGACCTCACACTCAAATTCTGAGTGAGGCTTAACAGTTCCGATCTTCGCAAGAACCTGTCCGCGAGTGATGTCTTCTTTCTTAAGACCGCGAACGAGAATTCCAGCGTTGTCTCCAGCCATACCTTCTTTGAGGTTCTTGTTGAACATTTCGATACCAGTAACAGTCGTTTTGATTGTGTCGCGGATACCAACAACTTCAACTTCCTCACCAACCTTAACAACTCCGCGCTCGATACGGCCCGTAACAACGGTTCCGCGTCCTTCGATAGAGAAGATGTCTTCGACTGGCATAAGGAATGGCTTTGTAACATCGCGCTCTGGGAGCGGGAAGTATGTGTCGAGCGCTGTTGCGAGATCGAGCACTTTCTTCGCCCACTCGTCGTTGTTGTCTGCAGACTCGAGAGCCTTGAGGCCCGAACCGCGGATAACAGGACAGCCTGCGCCGTCGAATCCCTGCTTGGTGAGGAGTTCGCGGACTTCTTCTTCAACGAGCTCGATCATGTCAGCGTCGTCAACCATATCGCACTTGTTGAGGAACACGACGATTTTTGGCACGCCAACCTGTTTTGCAAGGAGGATGTGCTCACGAGTCTGCGGCATAACACCGTCAGTTGCGGCAACCACAATGATAGCGCCGTCCATCTGAGCAGCACCAGTGATCATGTTCTTGATGTAGTCAGCGTGACCTGGAGCATCAATGTGAGCGTAGTGGCGAGTAGGAGTCTCGTACTCGTTGTGAGAGAGGGCGATCGTGATTCCACGAGCCTTTTCTTCAGGAGCCTTGTCGATATCTCCGACACCCTTGAGCTTTGCACTGTATCCGCCACCCTGGCGACCGAGAACCGTAAGGATCGCAGCGGTGAGAGTAGTTTTGCCGTGGTCAACGTGACCGATGGTTCCAACGTTGACATGGGGCTTGGAACGGTTGAATTCTTCTGCCATATGAATTATGTAGATTACGAACTAATAATATGGTTATTGGCGAAAGCGGAAGCACCAAGCTTGCCGTTATGACCTAATCATTTGCGGCCGAAAAACGGCTGAAAACGAAAAAGCCTTGAAACATAAGGGCAAAACTGCCTCTGCCACAGCCACTAACCGTCTGATACTCCCCTTTTGGGCACGAAAAAAGCCCTGGGGAGAGCTATCAGGGATGATATTAGCAGATTTTAAGCTTGTGTCAATCGTTTACCAGCGGACTTTCCCTCATAAAAGAGGAGTTCATTGACTTCTTGGTCTCAAAATGATGGAATAGCCAAAACGTACATGCTATGGCGCAAGAAAATGAATCTTTTCGTGACGAATTCTTTACTACAATGGATGAAGATAGCTGTCGACAAGCCACCTATTCCGCGCATATTTGTGGAACACTTTCGCTTGTTGCTTTCATGGGCAGGATCGCCGTCTTTGTAGACGAAGCACTATTTAAGTACCCGCCCCTATTCCTTATGATTATCGGAAGCTCGCTCTTTGCGAGCTCGATACTTTTACGACTCTTTTCACTCAGCGGTAGTCATCCGCCAAAACTTTGGAAAATCGTACTCGCTACGCTTTCCCACCAATAACAAATCCCCCCGCTTGGTTTCAAGCGGGGGGATTTTACTAAATCTGAATTATACAGTCGTTGTGCGAGTCTTTACGATCTCATCAGCAACGTTGCGAGGCACAATGTCGTAGCGGAGGAATTCCATCGTGAATCCAGCGCGGCCTTCCGTCATTGAACGGAGGCTCGTCATGTAACCGAACATTTCAGAGAGCGGCACCACAGCTTTGACGGCCTGGTTGAGTCCGCGCTGTTCCATACCTTCGATGATTCCGCGCTTTGACGAGAGTGATCCAGTGACGTCTCCCATGAACTTGTCTGGAGTGACGACTTCGACACTCATCATTGGCTCGAGGATTACCGGGTTTGCGCGCTTCGCTGCTTCCTGTACGGCCATTGAGGCTGCGATTTTGAAAGCCATTTCGTTTGAGTCCACATCGTGGTACGAACCGTCCCACATTTCGACGGAGACATCCACCATTTTGAATCCAGCAACAACTCCACGGTCGAGACCTTCCTTGAATCCCTTTTCACAGGCTGGGATGTACTCAAGTGGGATCGCTCCTCCCTTGATAGTGTTGATGACCTCGAAGTGAGCTTCGCGCTTAGTGTTACGTGGAAGGTCTTCGATTTCTTCCTTGGTCATTGGAACCATAGGCTTCATCTTGATCTTAACGTGTCCGTAGTTTCCACGTCCACCCGTCTGCTTGATGTACTTGCCTTCTGCTTCTGATTCGCCGCTGATAGTTTCGCGGTACGCAACCTGTGGCTTACCAACGTTGACCTCAACAGTAAATTCGCGCTTCAAGCGATCGACGATGATTTCGAGGTGAAGTTCTCCCATTCCAGCGATAATTGTCTCGCCTGTTTCCTGGTCTGTCGAAACGCGGAATGTAGGATCTTCCTGACCGAGACGGTTGAGGGCCATACCCATTTTTTCCTGGTCGGCTTTCGTCTTAGGCTCGATACGCATCGAGATAACCGGTTCTGGGAAGACGATACGGTCAAGTGCGATTGGGTGCTCAGGCTCACAGAGTGTGTCGGATGTGATCGCTTCTTTGAGACCAACGGCTGCCGCGATTTCTCCCGCAAATACTTTCTTTACTTCTTCGCGTTCGTTTGCGTGCATACGGACGATACGGCCGACGCGCTCTTTGTTGCGAGTACGTGGGTTGTAGACATATGAACCTGCAGTAAGAGTTCCTGAGTAGACACGGAAGAAGATGAGCTGTCCGACGAATGGGTCTGACGCAACCTTGAACGCGAGTGCTGAGAGTGGTTCGTTGTCGTTTGCAGTGATAGTAACTTCTTCATCTGTATCAGGGTTGATAGCATGCATTGGCGGCATATCAGATGGTGACGGAAGGTAGTCTACGACTGAGTCGAGCACGAGCTGAACACCCTTGTTCTTAAGCGCAGTTCCAGCGAGGACCGGGAAGATTGTGTTCGCGATAACGGCCTTGCGGAGGACCACCTTGAGTTCTGCGAGTGATGGCTCTTTGCCGTCGAGGTATGCAGTCATCATAGCGTCATCATTTGCAACGATAGCTTCGATGAGCTCGCCACGGTATTTTGCAACGTCTGCTTTCATGTCCTCTGGAATATTGTCAGATACGACAACCTTCTCACCCTTGTCCCCTTCAAAGCGGACAGCCTTGTTTGCAAGGAGGTCGATGACACCTTCGAATTTATCTTCGAGACCAATTGGGAGGTGGAGGCGGACAGCTTTCTTGGAAAGACGGTCAAGGATAGAAGCAAATGATTTCTCAAAGTTCGCACCAGTACGGTCGAGCTTGTTGATGAAACACACGCGAGGAACGTTGGCCTCGTCGGCGTAGCGCCAGTTCGTCTCAGACTGTGGTTCAACGCCGGCAACGCCGTCGAAGACAACAACAGCTCCGTCGAGAACGCGAAGCGAGCGCTTCACCTCAACAGTGAAGTCGATGTGTCCAGGAGTGTCGATGAGGTTGAAGCGGAACTTCTTGTTCGCATCTTTTTTGTCATCAACGTAGCTCGGTGTCCAAAAACATGTGGTGGCAGCTGAAGTGATCGTAATACCACGCTCGCGCTCCTGCTCCATCCAGTCCATCACTGCCTCACCCTCGTGCACCTCACCAATCTTGTGTGAGACCCCCGTGTAGAAAAGCACACGCTCTGATGTCGTGGTCTTACCTGCGTCGATGTGGGCAATGATACCGAAGTTACGAACTTTATTGAGAGGATAATCGCGTTCCATGTGAATACTTATATATATAATAAGGCTATTAAAAAAAGAGGACACCGAGTCCGCTTGTTCGCAAACTATACAGAATAGTATGCGTTTTTGCAAGAAAAAATCCCCTTTCGGGGATTTTTTCGGTTGTTTTGTTTTTGTTACCAAGCAAGGTGCGCGAACGCTTTGTTGGACTCGGCCATTTTCTTCGTGTCGTCACGCTTTTTGATAGCGGCACCTTCGTTGTTGAAGGCTGACATGAGCTCAGTAGCGAGTTTCTCTGCCATAGGCTTACCCTTTCCACCGCGAGCGGCGTCAATGATCCAGCGGTATGCAAGAGCCTGTTTGCGTTCAGGGCGAACTTCACGAGGAACCTGATAGTTTGCTCCACCCACGCGGCGTGAGCGAACTTCAATAGCAGGGCCAACGTTTTTGATAGCTGCGTCGAATATTTCGAGCGGGTTCTCAACGGCCATCTTTTCCTTGATGATATCAAGGGCTCCGTAGACACACTTGCGGGAAGTCTCTTTGCGGCCATCGAGCATCACGTAGTTGATGAATTTCTCAAGGCGCTCAGATCCGTAGACAATGTCTGCTCCGGGGATATTTCGTTTTTTGACTGGTCTTCGCATAGTAAGTTGATAGGTTAGAGATTATGTTTGCTGTTATTTCTTAACGGCTGCCTTAGGGCGCTTGTTACCGTAGAGTGAGCGTGACTGGCGGCGCTTTTCAACTCCTGCCGTGTCGAGACGTCCACGAACGATGTGGTAACGAACTCCGATAAGGTCCTTCACACGTCCACCGCGGAGCATGACGACTGAGTGTTCCTGAAGGTTGTGTCCCTCACCTGGAATGTAGGCAGTGACTTCCATACCGTTCGAAAGACGAACACGGGCGATCTTACGGAGCGCTGAGTTCGGCTTCTTAGGAGTGGTAGTAGTAACCTTCGTGCATACGCCACGCTTGAATGGAGCCGGATAGAAAATCGGGCGGTTCTTGAGCGCGTTAAAGCCGCGAGACAATGCTGTCGTGCGGGACTTTTGGATGACCTTCTTACGGCCTTTCTTTGAAAGCTGGTTTAATGTTGGCATGTAGATAATTACTATAAAAAAGCCGCTTCTGCCCGGAATGCAACTCTAACCTATCCGAGGGGAACTGCTTAGGTCGATACTATACATATATATGCCTAAAAATGCAAGGCAGCATGTCCCCGCGCCCCTCCCGAGGGCTTCCGCAAAGGATGTTCGGTACTTTTTGAGCGGGGAAACTTCTGCTTATATTTTGAATTTCTGGGAAAGATATCCTTTTGTAACAGATGCTTCAGTCCCAGACACAACGGTTTGGTATGTACCATCTGGAAGTTTTCGATCAATTCGAACGTTATAGGTGCCATTCGGCAAAAGTGCATAATAGCGACCTCGAGCATCAGCAATACGATGCATAACTTCAATACCCGTGGAAACATTGGAGATACGAATAAGTGCGTATGAAAGCGGCATCCCCGTTGAGGCTTCGAGGACATCGCCATACGGGCGGGAATGTGAACCAAAATGGCGGACAAGGTAGAGCAAAAGATACAGCGCCATAACAATGAGGTTGTATGGTCTCGGGGCAAAGACCACCGCCACAAGCGCAACAACAAATCCAACCCCGAAGAATACATCCGCAAGATGGCGTAGGATTTTCTCGCGTTTTGAATAGAATTTCATGAGGTTTTGCTGCTTTTTGGCAAACTCATTCCAGTCAAAATGCTCTGGATCCATTGGAATGTTCTTGTAAATAACGCCTCCGGCATCATCCACGCGGAAATATTCGCCGAAATACAGGTCTCGATACAATTCATCATGATCTTGTCCGACCAGCTTCTGCGAAGGGAAAACATAGTTTGTCTTGTTTGCAAAAATCGTATAGGTGCCCGGTTGGGGAACCACGAAACCAAAACGCCCATCAAGGTCGGTCAGTCCTGAGGTGATCTCATTACCCTCCATGTCTTTGAGCGTTACATATGCAGGATCGAGCGGCTGCTTGGTTACACTGTCATACACAGTCCCCCACGGACGGCGACGCTTCTTAAGACCAAGCGCCGCAAGAAGGAGCGACCACAAGCGAGCAGGCAGAAGTACTACCTCTGAAAATGAAAGTGGGTTAAGGAATAGCGACGAGGCCACGGTAAACGAAGTACTCGCAACTACACCGGTCGTAGCAACAACAGCAGTCGTTGTTTTGACTTTAGGGTCTCCGAAAATACGGCTAATTTTCGTATACGCAGAATCAACCGTTTCGGTAATGGAACAATAACTACTCTGTATTTGCCCAACCACAATACCAAGGAAATCAGTTGCGGTACTCGGTACACATGTTGGCGTCCCGCCAATAATCGGAGCAGGAGCTGGTACTGGAACAGGCGACGGCACCGGCGTAGGCACGGGAATTGGCGTCGGTGTCGGAATAGGAAATGGAGTTGGAGTGGGAATCGGCGTCGGTGTCGGAATAGGAAATGGTGTTGGAGTGGGTGTTGGTGATGGCTGCGGATTTGGGAATGGTGTTGGCGTAGGCTCAGGAGTAGGCAGTGGATCAGGCGTCGGCGTAGGCAACGGATCAGGAGTAGGCGTCGGAACAGGTGGAGGTGGCACTACGCCTCCTCCACCGCCTCCTCCACCACCAGAACCGGGGCGCCAATCAGTCGTAACACAAGCATTACCAAGCGCGCAATCGAATTTCATCCATCCACTGCCAGAAACCCAGGCCCAACCAGAAAATTCACCAGTAGTAGGATTAATCCGTACGCCCGTTGGCGTCGCGCTTGGAGCGAAGTTGACCCAGCTTGCGGACGAACCCCACCCATACCCCGAAAGAACGCCGGAAACAGTGTTGTGGACGCCCGAGCAGGCACCTCCGCATGTCGGTGCAAGATTGATCCACCCTGCTTGCGGAGACCAGATGTCACCTGTAACGACACTATCGGTAATAGTTACGGCCTCACCGTTTGTAGTCGTCCAATACACGAGCGTATACGATGAACAATCAGAATTCGAACAAAGTCGTGACGTGGACGATGGCAAAATATGCCCCGTTCCCGCAAAAGCCAAGGCGGGTGCAAAAAAACCGGCTAGTACTGAGATGAAAGTGATGAAGCGTCGCATTCGCATACGATTAAGAAAACGAAACAGGAATACCAGTAATGAGAGAGAAAAGATACGCAACGACGGGCGAAATCATCGGCCAGAGAAATATGATAAAAAGAATCAAGAGCGGGAGGGATAGATTCTCAACCACCGACTGAAGGCGACTCGTTCGCTCAGGTAAAAGAGCAAAAAGTATCTTAGATCCATCGAGTGGAGGAATAGGTATAAGGTTAAACAGAGCAAGAAGTAAATTGACGAGCGTAATAGATGAAGCAATCGCAATAAATGCCGGGGCCCCTGCGCCAAACACAGTCGCAAAACGAATACCAAAACCAAAGATCAAAGCAAGTCCCAGGTTTGCGACAATACCCGCCCCCGCAACAATAATGGTTCCCATTCTCTTATTGCGAAGATTGCGCTCATTGTAGGGCACAGGCTTAGCCCATCCGATAATAAAGCCAGCATGGGTAATGACAAGCAATAGCGGTAAGATAACCGAACCCACAATATCGATATGGCGAAGCGGGTTGAGTGACAGGCGCCCTGCATAGCGGGCAGTCGGATCCCCCTGAGAATCAGCGGCAAAGCCGTGAGCAAGCTCATGCACGACCACCGACATAATAAGCACGATCACATAGAAAATAGTATTTACTCCTTGCATAGAATGTATCTCTATGATAGCATGCTACGCACAAATACCTATATGGCAAAAGTATGCGCAATAACTAAAAAGGGCTCGATTATGGCGGGTGGTTACTCGAACCGAACTCGTGCAACAAAGTTCAATCCGACTGGTATGGTACGCAAGTATCCAAACCTCCAGAAGAAGCATGTCTTCGTAGCTGAGCTCGGAAAAACCTTCGTTCTCGACGTTTCGACTCGCGGAATCCGCACCATCACAAAACTCGGTGCATTCGCAGCGCTCAAGAAAGCTGGAATCATTAAGTAGTTTTTGTTTTTAAAACCCACTAGAAAAGCCGCCCATCGGGCGGCTTTTCTTCTTCGTATCTACCGAGGATTTTATAACGTAGTAAACGTCAAATCACTCGAAGCATACCGACGAAAACCGGTCGAATCATCGAACCACGCACGCCAATGGTAGGCACTGCGCGAAGCAAGGCCTGAGATCGTCACCGTATAGGCACCCGGAGTCGACATCGCGCCATACGAGAGAGTTCCTCCCGAGTAACTCGTATCAGTACCCCACTGGATACCCGTAGTAAACGTTCCTGGCACTGTCGAGAAGAGCGTACCCTTCACCGTTGCGGCGGTTGTAGTAGCTGAAACAAGGCCAGTGCTTTGAACTGTTGTCGGATTGATCGTGTCGAAAGAAAAGCTTCTTTCCGCTCCATACACGGTTCCTGCAGATGTCACTACATATGCACGGTAGTAGTACACGCTTGGGTGCCCCGCTTCTGGAGGAAGAAGGTCACTTGGTGTCAAAGACATGAATGCCCCTGCGCCGAACGATCCCGTTTCTCGAACAACGAGAGGATACGTACCTGATGTGGTTCCGTATTCAAAACCACGTTCAGTTATCGGACCTGTTGTTCCAAGAGAAGTTACTGTTGCATTGAGCTGTGCTCCCCAGTGGAAATATCCAGAAGCTGCATTGGTTGTAAGAGTTGGGGCTGTTACGCATGGTGCTGTAGTAAACGATACTGGCTCTCCGAAGCTTGTGCCTACAGAGTTACGCGCGTATGCACGCATGTAGTAGGTATATCCCCCACACAGAAGGCCGCCATATGACATAAAGTAATTTCTCGTGAACACCCCATCACCCGAAGGCCCTGGCGTAAGACGAGGGTACGTAAATGGCAAGGTAGCTGGTGGAATTGATCCGCCATACACGAAACCACCATCTAGAACCGGAGGACGACCTGAGGTGTTTACTGTACCGGTAAAAACAATCTCAAGAGGTCCTGGAACAGCACTTACCGTCATAACTATTGGTGGAGCCGATAATACTGGTCCATACGGCGAGGAAGACTTATCAGGAGCCTCAGTCGAGCTCTCAGATGTAGTGCCTCCCGTAAGTACTTTGAGGATTGCCTGCTTCTGCGCTTCAGTAAATGCGCCACCTGAAGCTGAGAGCGAATCGAGGATAGATTTCTTCTGCGCTTCAGTGAATCCTGAACCACTCGATACAGTCCCAGTACTCGATGCAGTAGCTGAACCAGAAGATACGACCCCGGTGTTAAGGAGCTGTATCGTCTTTGGACCAACACTACCCACGGCAGCCAAACCATTCGCAGCCTGAAGCTTAGCGACGGCAGCTTTTGTCATTGCTCCAAAGTATCCAGTCGGAGCGGCTGTCAAATATTTCATAGTAACGAGGTATGCTTGAAGAGCGCGGACATCGTTACCGGTTGAACCTATCTGTAAGGTACGGGTAAGTGCGAGGTCACCTGGATCTTTAGGATTCTTTACCGGAGTGTAAAGAGTCCAAATACATCCATTCTGAGCAACTGCAACAAGACGACTTCCATCATATGAAGAAGCTACGCCTCTCCATGCAGCAATATCTGGCTGAGCAGTCCATGTCCACGTAGAACCTACGAGCGTGCCGATGTAAAGCTTTCCGCTAAATACACCTGCCAAAACCTTTGAACCGTCAGAGCTTGATGCGACCGAAGACCAGTCAGCAGTGGCGCCTGGCTGCACTGTCCAGTTCCACTCACTGCCTGTCGAGAATATTCCTGTCGAAAGAGAGCCCCCGGAAACACTTCCTACGAGCCGCTTAAAATCAGTTGAGTTTGCAAGCGCTGTCCACGCTGTTGGGTGACTAGCGCTTACTTGCTGGCGCCATGTAGCACCTGAATCGACAGAGACCCATACATCTCCCGCGTCGGCGATAGTGCTCGAATACTCAGCAACGGCAAGCTTTGTACCGTCGGCCGAAATAGCTGTTGCTGTCCATTTCTGAAGAAGAGCAGGAACGCCCGCGAGTACGCGCTGTGTCCAAGTCACACCATAGTCAGCAGATGTCCAGATTGTTCCCCGTCCATGATCGCCACCTGACACAGCAACAAGATTCTTGCCCACATTTGAAGACGCAACTGATGTCCACTCACGCGAACCTGCGCCCGGGCGCGAGGTCCAAGTCAAACCGCTGTCACTTGAAGTATAAATAAGCCCCGCACCAAGATCATTA
>CAIQBF010000015.1 GCA_903869975.1 uncultured bacterium
AGGAATCGGCTTGGTTACGCACACGCCTTTTGAATTGAGTACTTTTGGAGCGACACACTTTGTTCCAGGGACTTTTACTGGAATTGGTGGCGGTAAATCGAGCTTAGGCTGTAACTTGAGTGTATAGACAACGAACGGGCTGACAGAAAGCGGCAAACTCACTCGGCGCCCAAGCGTCGTAAGCGTAATTGTACAATCGAGATATGCGCGGTCAGAGAGACCGGAGAATTTTAAAGTCGAATTTCCCTTTGCGATATTCGACGTAGTGCTCCACGTGCTGCCGGACTTGATAAGAACCGGCGTACTTGCACACGCACCACCGTACGAAAGAGCCCCTGATTCATTGGCATACAATGTATACACTGGCGAATGTTCAGTCGTGGTTGCGGGAAGAACCGGAGTGACTTCCATGAGTGAAGGGTCAGGATTTACGGTTCCACCGCCACCTCCTCCTCCACCTCCACCTCCACCGCCGCCAGTAGAAACCGCAACGATTTTAAAGTGACTCACCGAAAGCGGAGCACTTGCATTACCGGCAAGGTCGGTCACCACAATAGTACAGGCGCCCGTCGCGTAGTCGGCAAGCGGAAGATCTGTACCGACAGCTGCGGCATCAGAAAAGTCGATCGCTTGCGCGTATATGCCAGTAGACACTGGCGCTGTCACGACAGCAGCAACGCTAGTGCTCGTACATGGACCACTGTATGTAATAACCCCCGCTTCAGTCGAAGTAAACACATAGCGCGGCTGACGATCGGTGGTCTCCTCAGGAGTGACGCGAGTGTACTCAGCGAGCACTGGCGCTGTGGTGTCAATAGTAAACGTAAAGGCAAACGGGGTGTCGACACCAAGCGAGTCTACAATCTTGTTGCCAGCAGCATCGGTAACCTGGAATTCACAGGTGTAGAGACCGTCTGGAAGCGCAGATGAATGGATCGTCTGCGTATGAGAGCCTACAGCGAGCGCACCCGTCGGAACGGTAAATGAAGTTCCCCCGGGACCAATACATGATGTATTCGCCGCGTCGACAGTGACAGCTTCAGTAACACTATACTTTACCGTAGCACTCGGATTGTTGGAGATACCGCCGTCTTGAATGATCGAGTCTGAGTCGATTGAAATGACGGGATGAGTAGTATCGACGACAATCCCTTTAAAATAAAGATTGGAAGGAGTAGTAAGGGTAATATCATTAAGAGGTAAGCCGAGCGAAACAGCAATAGGAAAACCCGACAAACCAATAGCTGTTACCGAAACTTGGGGAGTAAAAACGGTGGTACCTGTGTAGTCTAATTTAGAAGTATTCTCACCAGCAACAACGGTATAAAGGAAATTAAGAGTATCCGTACCTGAACCAGAGTAATACGTAGCAGTAGATAGAGCGCCGCTATTCAGCGGAGCAAGTGACCCCAGTGGTAATGAAGTCGAGGGGCTATATGTAACCACCTGAGAAAAACGCACTTGGAGACAAATCGTATCTCCAGCGTTAGCTACCACAGACGAACCATATAAAGCCCCACTAGTGCCACAAGGACTCACGGAATCCACACTTATGACATGTGGACCAGTATCAAGGAAAACCGAGACTAACGAATTGAGAGTGGCAAATGCGTCTCGAATTAAAGCAATGTCCATCAAACCATTTCCATTGAGGTCAACAGTAATTAGTCCTTGCGTTGAGTTTCCAGCACCTATTGCTGAATCAATGGAAAATCCTCCCACACAATCGCTCCGCAACAAAACCAAATGACTAGTGGCCGCGTTATCGCGAACCGCAATATCGATACAAGTATCTCCGTCGAAATCGCCTGAACCAATGGAAGCAGGACTAGATGCTAGTGAAGAAATATCTATCGGTGGCTGTGCGACAAGAGGACTGGTCGATGTAGCTGAAAGAAAAAGAGATACTGTATTTTGATTCCTATCAGAAACCGCAAGCCCAGGGTGACCATTAAAATTACCAACAGTGACCCCGACCGGCCGAACGCTACTCAATGGGGGTCCTATGTTTACTGAAGCATAGGTAGCGATTGAGCCAGTCGTAAACAAACCAGGAACCAAAGGATCGTTGCTGAGAACATAAATATTATCAGAACCTGGATCAGTTACTGCAACATCAGGAAGATCATCACCATTGAGATCAGCAATCGCGATCCCTTCAGGAGACACTCCGACAACAAGAGAGTACCTGGTTAGGGCACTAAACGTACCTAAACATGCAGTTCCCGAAAGAGTAGGGCCATCGTTCATTTCAAACATAACCTGCCCGCTGGTCGCATTGGTCACCGCCATATCCGAACAACCATCACCGTTGAGATCAGCAATAGCTAAGTTTTGCAATTGACTACCAGAGGGGTAACTGATTACAGAGCCAGCAGAAAATGTCCCCGTCCCGGCACCAAGCATCACCCGAACAGTACTTACCCCACCTGCAGAGTTGATAAGAGCCAAGTCTTTACAAGGTGAAGTGCTAGGAATACAGGTCGAATCGTAGGCCGAAAATCGATGCTCAAAATTTGCAGACACTATTGCTTCGGGGCCGGAAAAGCCAGTGATCGTAGTCGGGGTAAGCAGCACCCCAAAACCGTTCGTTTTAAAAAGAGTGATAGTTCCGTTACTTCCGTTGGTCACCGCTATATCAGGACGAAGATCTCCTATCGCTGTATAGAAATTACCAGAAGCAACTCCCACCGAACTGTACCCCGTAGTTCTAAACGAAGAAAAGAATCTCGCGATAGCAGCGTCTGCTTTGTAGGCAAAAAAAGACAGCGAAAGCGTAATAGCGAGCGCAAATGCAAGAAGCACATGCGGCTTCGAATGGAGCGAATGCTCCGGATGGTGCGATTGTGTATTCATACTACTTCTAGTATACAACGCCGAGGGAAATCAATCGAGTTATTTTTGCGGAGGATGTGAGATTCGAACTCACGGTTCCAATTAAGGAACGACGGTTTAGTAAACCGTTGATTTAAGCCACTCATCCACGCCTCCTCACTTCGTTCGTCGACTTGTCTTCGTGCCCTCTCGGGCCCTTCCTTCCAGCTTATTACATATATGCTTGTCAGTCAAAAGACTGAACAGATAAAATATAAAGCATTTTATATTTTATATCC
>CAIQBF010000016.1 GCA_903869975.1 uncultured bacterium
CTCATGCATAAGTTTCATCTCGTGCTCGAAGATGTAAAGGCGGGGTACAGCGTACAGACGGCGCGCAGTATCGGCAGGCAGATCGGCTATGAGTTCTTGCGAGTAGGCAAAGAGCTCGTCTTTGGCGGTGACTCGAAAGGGAAGGTCAAAGAGGCTGAGGAACACAAGGTAAACGAACGCGCCGTGGAGCACATCACGGAGAAATTGAAATCGACTTTTATGGCGACCAATATCCGCATTGTTGCTTCTGCTGAAACACGCGAGCGTTCGAAGGCTATCCTTGCCGAGCTTGAGTCATCGTTCAACCAGTTTACTGAGGCGGGGCGCAATAGCTTCAGTTGGAAGCGTCCAGAAGGCAAAGATTTGCGCGCATTGCTCCATGATTTTTCATACCGTACATTCAACGATGAGGCGAGCATGCCGCTCAATCTCAAAGAGCTTTCGACTGTTTTTCATTTTCCATACGGTATCAATAAAATGCCGCAGCTCAAGCAGGCCAAGAGCGCGACGGCCCCAGCCCCGATCGAGATGGGCGGGCGTGGCGTGGTATTGGGTACGAATACGTATCGAGGCGATACAAAAAAGATTGTCATGGCCAAGGAAGACCGCGTGCGTCATTTCTACGTAATCGGTCAGACCGGTACTGGTAAGACGACGATTCTCAAAAATATGATTGCACAGGATATCGCCAACGGCGAAGGCTGCTGCTTTATCGATCCACACGGTACCGATATTCAAGATATCCTCTCGTACATTCCGCGGGAGCGTATCGACGATGTTATTTATTTTGATCCGGCATACACACAGCGTCCCATGGGGCTCAACATGCTTGAGTACGATGCAAATTATCCTGAGCAGAAGACGTTTGTAGTCAACGAGCTCCTGGCTATTTTCAATAAGCTTTTCGATATGAAGACGGCTGGAGGTCCAGCTTTCGAGCAATATTTCCGCAACTCATCGCTGCTTGTGATGGAAGACCCTTCCACTGGTTCAACGCTGCTTGAAATCGGGCGCGTGCTTTCTGACAAGTCTTTCCGTGATATGAAACTCGCTCGCTGTAAGAACCCGATCATCAAGCAATTCTGGGAGAATGCCGAGAAGACGACAGGGGAGCAGTCACTCGCCAACTTCGTGCCGTATATCACAAACAAATTCGACGTCTTCATTTCAAACGACATCATGCGTCCGGTTATTGCTCAGCAGGAGTCTGTTTTCAATTTCCGAAAGATCATGGACGAGAAGAAGATATTGCTCGTGAATCTTTCAAAAGGACGTCTCGGTGAAATCAATGCTAACCTGATTGGTCTTATTCTCGTGGGCAAGATCCAGATGGCTGCTCTCTCTCGCGTGGATATGTTTGGACAGAAGATGAATGATTTCTACCTGTATATCGACGAGTTCCAAAACGTCACGACGGATTCCATTGCATCTATTTTGTCTGAAGCTCGTAAGTATCGATTGAGTCTCAACATTGCGCACCAGTACATCGCGCAGATTGATGAGAAAATCCGCGACGCTGTATTCGGTAACGTGGGCTCGATGGCGGTATTCCGAGTCGGACCTGAAGATGCGCAATTTTTGGCCAAGCAATTCGAGCCGGTATTTACGCCGCAGGATATCATCAAGCTTGAGAACAGGACGGC
>CAIQBF010000017.1 GCA_903869975.1 uncultured bacterium
ACAGAAAGCTATCGTTGCTATCATCGTCGTAGCTATCGCTATCGTGCTCTATATTGCGTACGCGTTCCGCGGCGTGTCTGAGCCAGTATCTTCTTGGAAGTACGGCCTTATCGCGATCGTAACACTTGTGCACGATGTTGCCATTCCATCCGGAGTCTTCGCTCTTCTCGGCCACTTCCGTGGTGACGAGGTGAATACACTTTTCGTGGTAGCGCTCCTCACCGTGCTCGGTATTTCAGTTTCTGACACGATTGTCGTTTTTGACCGTATTCGCGAGAACCTCAAGCACCATGGTGCTGCGACGTTCGCTGGAACAGTAGGGAAGAGCCTTGGTCAGACATTCACTCGCTCTATCAACACATCGCTTACGGTTATCATCGTGCTTCTCTCGCTTTTCTTTTTTGGACCAGACGCAACCAAGGATTTTGCGCTCGTACTTATCGTCGGTATGTTCTTTGGAACGTACTCGTCTATCTTCGTGGCATCTCCGCTGCTTGTTATCGTAGAAGCAGCACAGGCCAAGAAGCACGCAAAACGCAAGGCTGCCAAGAAGTAGGCCTATTAGGAGGGAGGGGAGGGTGCCTTGACGGTCGTGGTATACTATATCTATGAGTACAACACTGATAATCATCATCGTTCTTGCCCTTATCGTTATTTGGTTTATCGCTGCCTACAACGGTTTTGTCACGCTCCGTAACCGCGCCAAGGAAGCTTGGGCAGATATCGAGGTGCAGCTCAAGCGCCGGTATGACCTTATTCCGAATCTCGTGAGCACGGTCAAGGGATATGCTACGCATGAGTCCCAGGCATTCGAGAAGATTAGCCAGGCTCGTTCACAGGCTATGCAGGCAAGCACTCCCGCACAAAAAGGGGAGGCCGAAAACCAGCTCACCGGCACACTCAAATCACTCTTTGCTATCAGCGAGGCGTATCCTGACCTCAAGGCGAATACAAACTTCCTTGAGCTTCAGCGAGAGCTCTCTGATACTGAGAACAAAATCCAGGCTTCGCGCCGCTTCTACAACGGACAGGTTCGCGACCTTAATACTAAGGCCGAACATTTTCCGTCTAATATCGTCGCCGGAATGTTCAGCTTTACCAAGATGGACTTCTTCGATATCGGCGACAATGATGCCGCTCAGAATCCTGTCGAGGTGAAGTTTTAACCCCGGAGTATTCGTATGTATAAAAATATTGGGAAGATTAGCGTAGTCGTACTCGTTCTTTTGGCTGGAGCGGCAGCCGGGATTTATTTCGGGCGCACTCCTACTATTGAAGCGCCGATCGTTACTCCACTTCCGTCGACCGACCTTCTCAGTCTCTCAATAGCGCCGGGTTCTGTTCTTACGGGTTCGGTGACATTCACGGGTTCACTCAAGGGCGGCTACTTCTTTGAAGCCAATGCGCGCGGTGCACTCCTGGATGCGGCAAAGAACGAAATGAAAGCATTTCCTATTTCGGCGACAAGTGATTGGATGACGGCTGAGCCTGTCACGTTTAAAGCAGTAGTCGATACATCGAGCGTGCAAAAAGGTTCAGGGTATCTCCGTATCGCCAATGACAATCCGTCTGGTGATCCGATATACGATAAGTATATTGATATCCCCGTCACGTTTAAGTAGTACTTTTAGACAATGGCTTCCTTGTACACTCATCAAAGCGAAAATATCCGCAAAACCTGGTTTCTCATGGCCGGTGTTTTTCTGCTGGTTATTGGTCTCGGATGGTTTTTCTCGTACTACTTTAAGAATCCGTCCATTCTGATCATCTTTGCCGTTTTTGCTATTGTGCTGCAGATTGTTTCGTATTGGTTTTCCGACACAGTGGTAATCAAACTCTCGGGCGCTCGTCCGGCTACGCGGCAGGAATTTTTTGATCTTTATACTGTAGTAGAGAATCTTTCGATTACGGCAGGCCTTCCGATGCCGAAAGTGTATGTCGTAAACGATCCAGCACCGAATGCTTTTGCTACTGGTCGTGACAAGAATCACGCTGTCGTGTGTGCGACGACGGGACTGCTTCAGATACTCGATCGCACTGAACTCGAAGGGGTTATGGCGCACGAGCTTTCACATATCGGCAATCGCGACATGCTTGTTTCGACGGTCGTCGTTGTTTTGGTCGGATTCATTTCGATCATCTCCGATGTATTCATGCGCAGTTTCCTGTGGGGTGGCATGCGACGGAATGACGATAGGGAAAGCAATGCAGGCGGCATTCTGATGATCGTCGGTATCGTGGTTGCGATCCTTGCTCCGATTGTCGGATTACTGATCCAGCTTTCGATATCTCGCAAGCGTGAATTCCTCGCAGATGCTTCAGGCGCTCTGCTTACTCGCTATCCGGAAGGCCTCGCAAACGCGCTCCGCAAGATTTCTCAGTACGCGCAGCCGCTCAAGCGCCAATCGAGTGCAATTGCTCACCTCTATCTTGCTGATCCGACTGGAGGCAAAAAGACTCATAGCGTTTCCAAACTTTTTATGACCCATCCGCCAGTAGCCGATCGCATTAAGGCATTATTACAAACGAAGTAACATTTTTCAGTATTATATGAAACAACAGGTATTTACGATCAAGGGTGTTTTTAAAGAAGCGTACGCTATTATCAAGCCCAAACTCTGGATTGTGGTCGGACAGTTTACGGCGATGCTTGTTGTTTCTGAAGCCTTGTCGTATCTTCTCCGCGATGTGCCAGTTCTCACTGCAATCCTTTCGTTTGTCACGATGTTTGTATATGCATTTTTTGGCCTCTCGTATGCACGAAAGGGGAGCTTCTCTTTCAGTGATCTTTCGCGCGCGTTTACGCTCAAACGTTTCTGTTTCTTCGCACTCGCCGCGCTTCTGTACTACCTTGCAATCATCGGCGGAATGCTGCTCCTTATAATTCCTGGATTTATTTTTATGACAGCGCTCTACATGTTTAAATACGTGGCGCTTGAGAAAGAGGTCTCAGTTATTGAATCTCTCAAAATGAGTCTCCGTATCACAAAAGGCTACCGCGGCAAGATATTCGGATTCTTCCTGGCTTCAATACTTGTCATACTCCTTGGCCTGATCTGCGTCGTTGTCGGCGTACTCTTCGCAGCTCCGCTTGTGCTCATCGCGGATGCGCTCGTCTACAAGAAGCTGTCGAGCCGCTTTTCTTCTGAAACGGTAACAGAATCTCCAAAAGAGGCAGAGGTTGTGGAGGTTGCTGTCGTTGAGACTGTTGCTGCGTAAGCAAGGTATACGAAATCATTCAAGTATGGTAGATTATTCACGCACCAGGAGAGGTGCGTGAGTGGTTTAAACGGCAACCCTGGAAAGGTTGTGTGTCCGAAAGGGCACCGGGAGTTCGAATCTCCCCCTCTCCGCAGCAAGAACTTAGTGTCGGCATGACTCACATGCCTTAAAATCCATGGAACAGCAACCAGAATAAAATATGTCCTTGGAAATCGCTAGAGAATTTATTGGAAAAGAAGTTCATGTCATTTTTGATCGCCCACTCGGAACAAAGCATCCGAAACACGGATTTGTCTACGAAGTGAACTATGGATATGTTCCCGGTATCAAAGCTCCAGATGGTGAAGATCTTGATGCTTATTACCTTGGGGTTGCTGAGTCTCTTGAGAATGCGGAGGGGGTCTGCATTGCGATAATCCATCGCGAGAATGATGACGACGATAAACTCATCGTGGTTCCCGAAGGAATCGAATTAAGCGATGAAGAAATCCTAAAAGCTACCCATTTTCAGGAACAGTGGTTCAAATCGCGAATTGTAAGAAAATAGACCCGAACCACATAGCCCGCAGTCAGTAATGATGAGGTAATTTTTCAGTTATCCACATTCCTTATTACTTCTTTATAT
>CAIQBF010000018.1 GCA_903869975.1 uncultured bacterium
AGGTATGGCGCATGAGCTCTAATTCTTCCAATAGTACTAGTCACAAGCGGATCATCATCGTGCTTTCCGCTATCGGTTTTCTTGCCCTCTTGATCATTGGCAAGCTTTTTTCGCTGCAGGTGATCCATGGAGACGACTTTGCACGCCGCGCTGATCGCCAGTACGCGCCGTCCTCGACCGCTGCTTTTGATCGGGGCAAAATATATGCGACAGCAAAAGACGGCAGTCATGTAGAGCTTGCGAGTGTTTCGCAAGGATTCAAGCTTGCTATAGTGCCGAACGACCTCGCCGACAAAGAGGCGGTATATACGGCTATCAACAAGATCCTACCGCTTGATCATGATTCGTTTATCGCGCGCGCAAGCAAGGCCAACGATCCCTACGAAGAGATTGCAACACGTATCGGGAAATCCGATGCCGATGCTATCAAAGCGCTCGGATACAAAGGAGTATCTCTGTATCAGAACAGCTGGCGATCATATCCGGGTGGTTCGCTCGCGTCTAAAACAGTCGGGTTTGTCGGATACAAAGGCGACCTTCTCACGGGGCGCTACGGTCTTGAACGCCAGTACAATGACGTGCTTTCTCGCAACACGACAGGTGCGTATACAAACTTTTTTGCTGAGGTGTTCGACAATCTAAAAGATACCTTTACAAACACAGCAGCAGAAGGAGACATCGTCACGACTATTGATCCAACCGTCCAAGCATATCTTGAAAAAAGTCTTGCTAAGGCTCGGGAAAAGTTCTCTGCAGTAGAAGCTGGCGGCATTATCATGGATCCACGCACTGGGGAGATTATTGCCATGGCAGCGCTGCCTGATTTCAATCCTGCCGAATATGGCAAGACGACCAATCTCGCGTATTTCAAAAATCAGCTCGTGGAGAATGTGTATGAGCTTGGTTCGATCGTCAAAGCGCTTACGATGGCCGCTGGACTCGATGCAAAAGTCGTGACCGCTGAGACTACGTACAATGACAAAGGTTTTCTTATCATCGACAAAGCCAAGATCGGGAACTTCGACGGAAAAGGACGAGGTATTATTCCTATGCAGGATGTGCTCAATGAATCGCTCAACACCGGAGCTGTCTACGTCGAACAGAAACTCGGCAAGGAGCGTTTCCGTGAGTACTTCTACAAATTCGGACTTAATACGAAAACGGGGATTGATCTTCCTGACGAAGCACAGCCGCTCGTAAAGAATTTGCAAAGTCCGCGCGAACTTGAATACGCGACGGCTTCGTTCGGCCAGGGTATTGCGCTCACGCCGATCGGAGCCATTCGGGCATTTTCTGCGCTTGCCAATGGTGGTGTGCCAGTGACTCCACATTTGGTGCGCCAGATTGAATATCCGGAAGGCACACACAAGGAGATCGCCGTGCCAGCGCTTCCAGCGGCTATCAGTCCCGAGGCGAGCGTGGCCGTTAGCCGCATGCTCATAGCAGCCTATGATCAGAGTCCGGCCGGTAAGGGCGGTATGGCGAAAAACGGCGGATGGAGTATTGCTGCCAAGACGGGTACGGCACAGATTTCCAAAGAGAACGGAAACGGGTATTATAGCGATAGGTACTTGCATAGCATGATGGGATATTTCCCCGCATACGATCCCAAATTCATCGTGCTCTTGTACCTGTACGATCCGCGCAACGCGGGCCCATCGCTTTCGAGCGGAACGGTCGCATTTACGCTTTCGGACCTCGCTACTTTTTTGGTTAATTATTATCAAGTACCGCCAGATCGGGTGTCTCCCGGAACTGCACGTAAAACCGTTGTCGGCTAGCTTCGAGCGCCCCTTTATTTTCTATGCGATCATTTTTCAAGAAGGTTGTTACTGTAATTCTCACGCTTATCGCGAAAGCTATTTTGTGGCGTCACTCGCCGAAAGTCATTGCTATCACTGGTAGCGTAGGGAAGACCTCTACCAAGGATGCGGTATATACCGTGCTCAAAGGCCAAGGCAGCGTACGCAAGAGCGACAAGAGTTTCAACAGCGAGCTTGGCGTACCGCTCTCTATCATCGGAGCAGAAACTGGTTGGAACAATCCGATCACGTGGCTTGGTGTGATGACGCGCGGTCTGTGGCAGGTTATCGAACCGAAAGGCAGCTACCCGGATACGCTCGTGCTTGAGGTAGGCGCGGATCGCCCTGGCGATATTCAGCGTATTGCAAAATGGATCAAGCCGCACATCGTCGTGATCACGCGTTTGCCCGATGTTCCGGTGCATATTGAATTTTTCCCGACACTGAGCTCGCTTATCGAAGAGAAGCTTTCGCTCGCTCGATCACTCCGAAAGGATGGGACGCTCATCCTCAATGCTGACGATCCTCGCGTCATGGCTGCTCGCGACACACTGCGTTTCCGCACGGTTACTTATGGTACACGGGAAGATGCGATGATTCGCGCAAGCAATGTGCAACTCCTTGCTCCCGGAGATACGACTGCTGGCGGGCTGACGTTCAAGGTGGATTTTGACGGCAAGAGCTTTCCCGTCATGCTGCCGAATATTTATGGAGAAAGCTTCATGTCTATCGCGCTTGCCGCGCTCTCTGTCGCATACGCAAGCGGCGTGAATATGGTGACGGCTATCAGTGACCTTGCTTCATACGAGACACCTCCTGGCCGCGTACGCCTGCTTCCGGGTATCGGCGGCACTGTGCTTATCGACGATACCTACAACTCCTCGCCTGCGGCTTGTGAGGCTGGTCTTTGCATGCTTCGCGAACTCCCATTTGGCAAGCGTAAGATTGCTGTCATTGGAGACATGCTTGAGCTTGGTCGACATACGACTGAAGCCCATCATCAGGTGGGAGAACTCGCAGCTCGTTCGGCGGACGTTCTCGTTACGGTTGGATTGCGTGCCAAGTTGTGTGCCGACGGCGCTCGTTCAGTCGGCATGCCTGACAAAAAAATACTCGAAACCGAAGATGCTAAAAGTGTAGCGGCTCTCATGAAAGAAATGCTCCGACCAGGCGATGTGATCTATCTCAAAGGCTCGCAAGGTATTCGCCTTGAGCGTGCCGTGCGCGAGCTTATGGCCGAGCCCGAGCGCGCAGCCGAGCTCCTCGTGCGACAGGAACGCGAGTGGAAATAATAT
>CAIQBF010000019.1 GCA_903869975.1 uncultured bacterium
CTTCTTATTGAAGAGGGATAGCGGCCGCTGGTGTGGCGCCGGCACCGACGTCGATAGCCGCGGGCTGCATCATTGGTCTCATTCGCGATTCACCACGGTATCCGTCGCGATTCATCATCGAGTGTCCGCCACGGTATCCGTTTGCGTGGAGCATTCCTTTGAGTTCTCCCATTTTGAATCCAAGGCAGAACGTGAGTATGAGTACGACGAACGGAATAACCTTCTTGAGCATGAGCATTGTGTTTTGGTTACAGCCGTAGTGTGTTGTTTTGGTCTCGTCTTTTTTGTTTTCTGTTGTTTCTATTTTTTCGGTGTTCATAGTGAGTGTATTGATATGAAGTATTAATGAAGTAGGGTTCGATTCCTACTGCGGCATTTTTTGCATATCTGCTGGACGGATTTGGATAGATTGCGCGGTTACGCTGCCGTCGGGATTCTGAGTTCCAATGACGGAGACTTGTGTGCCGACTGCGACGTCATCAGCTGTTCCGGCTGCGCTTTTAGCGATCTGTGTCGATCCGGAATAGAGGATGATCTTTGAGCTTCCATCGCGACCCTGTACCGTCATGCTCGTTGCGTCTTTTGAGAGAATGCTGCCCATCACTACGCCGCCGCCAGATGCAAATCGTGCACCAGCTCGTGCGCCGCCCATCTGTCCTGCGGGAAACTGTCCGCGCATGGATGCGAGCCCTGATTTCTGTCCGTGTTTCGTACCTGCGTAAAACGATACTCCAATGAGTACGACCGCTATCGCTACTACTATCATCATGTGCTGCTTGTACTTTTTTTCGTTCATAAATGTATAAGTTGTATATATGTTAATAATTCTCGACTTCGTTCTTGCGGTTTACTCAAACCGCAAGGCCTCGATCGGGCTCATTTTGGCTGCGCGTTTCGCGGGGTACCAGCCAAATATGATTCCGATACCAGTCGAGACAGCGAACGCGAGCATAACTGATCCGATTGAAACTTGGGTTTGAATAATGCCAAGAGAGCTAACGAGGTACGCGATGCCGGCTCCAAGAATGACTCCGATGACGCCGCCGGTGAAGGTGAGTGCTACCGACTCCGTCAAGAATTGAATACTGATGTCTCCTGGTTTTGCACCGATTGCTTTTCTGAGTCCGATTTCGCGCGTGCGTTCAGTGACGGTGGTGAGCATCATATTCATGATACCGATACCTCCGACAAGGAGAGAGATTCCCGCAACAGCGGCAAGCAGTACGGTGAAGGTGCTCGTGACGCTTGAAGCGGTGGCAATGATATCGGCTTGGTTGAATATCGAAAAATCGGCAGTTGTAGGGTCTTTTATCTTATGCTTTGCGAGAAGGATTGTTGTGACGTCGCTTTGAACGACGGTTGTGCTATCTGCGTCGGCAGCGGAGATGTCTATTTGTCCGACATACTGATTGCCGCTCAGGTAGTGTTGGGCTGTCGTGTAGGGAATATAGATAACGTCGTCGCTATTGGTGAATCCGGATCCGCCTTTTGTCTTGGTGACGCCGACGACTTTATATTCTGATCCTTTGATGCGGATCGTCGCGCCCACGGCATCAGAGTCTTGTCCAAACAGATCATCGCGCGTTGTTGGTCCGATAACGGCTACTTTTGAAGAGCTCGTAACGTTGGCGCTCGTGAGAAACACTCCTTCCTCGACTATGACGTTGCGCACGGTCGTGTAGGAAGGCGAGGTTCCGATTATATTCGTGTTTGTATTGGTGCCTTTGGCGGTCACTTGCTGACGGCTGCTTACGCTTACGGCCACGGCGCTAATATTGGCGACTTCGTTTTCGATAGCTTCTGCATCATCTACTGTGAGCGTCTGTGCGCTGCCGCGTGCGGCCGATGGTCCTCCAAATGAACGCTGTGCTCCTGGCGTCACAATAATGAGATTCGATCCGATAGATTGAATACTCGACTCGATCGATGCCTTTGCTCCGTTGCCAATAGCGGTCATTGCGATGACGGAGGAAATACCGATGATGATACCGAGCATGGTAAGTCCTGTGCGAACTTTGTTTGCAGTGAGAGCGGCGTATGTTTCTTCGATGATATCGATGGTTTTCATAAGTGGTTATGCGTCGATTCGTGCGGTGCGGCGCTTGTGGCTACGGGAATCTTCGATGACGACTCCATCGCGAATGGTGAGAATGCGGTCTGCATGTTCGGCTACCTCGCGTTCGTGTGTAATAAGGACGATAGTGCGGCCGTGTTCGGCATTGAGCTTCTGGAATGTGCCGAGCACTATTTCTCCGGTGCGGGTATCGAGGTTCCCGGTGGGCTCGTCGGCAAGTATGAGCGAGGGGTCATTCACGAGGGCGCGGGCAATAGCTACGCGTTGAATTTGTCCGCCGGAGAGCTGGTTGGATTTGTGCTGGAAATGACTTTCGGTCATGCCAGCAGCGAGTAGGGCTTTCTTTGCACGCTGTTCTCGCTCTTCTTTTGGAATGCCTTCATAAATGAGCGGAAGCGAGACATTTCGCATGACGGTTGTGCGGGGAAGCAGATTGAATGCCTGGAATACGAATCCGATCTTTTCTTTGCGTATGTCGGATAGCTCGTCCTCGGACATCTTGGAAACATCTTTTTTGTCGAGGAAATAGGTACCGCTCGTCGGTGTGTCGAGCGCTCCGAGAATATGCATGAGCGTGGATTTTCCTGAGCCGGACGGACCCATGACTGCTACAAACTCGCCGTCATTGATCGTAAAGCTGACGCCTTTGAGTGCCGTGAACGTGATGTCTCCGTTGGAATACGTTTTTGTAATGTCTTTGATTTCTATCATTGGTTATCGGGTTACCTCACGTGTTGCACCGCTTGACGCTCCCGTACGCTGCGCTCCGCCGCCAAGCAAGGACGGTGCAGATGCAGCAGCGGTTGTACTGGTCACGATGCTTCGGACGACGATTTCTTGGCCTTCGGTGAGTCCAGTAAGTATTTCGGTGTTAGTATCATCTGAGATACCGGTTGTGACCGTGATGCGCTCAGGAGCTGTTTTGGAGAGTACGTTACCAGAGGCGTCTACCGTCTTTGGTGTGACAGGGAAGACTTGGACATAGCTTGTACCGCCAGATGTTTTGACTGCAGTTCCCGGTACGGTGAGTACGTCGGCACGGACTTCGGTGATGATCGATGCTGTTGTGCTCATGCCAGGCTTTACGCGAGCATCGGTCGAGTCGAAGCTGATTGTAACGGTGTAGTTCACAACTCCTTGCGTAACCGTGCCGATTGTATCGATGGCAGCGACGCGGCCAGTGAGTGTCAGCTCATCGATTGCATCGAATGAAAGAGTGGCTTTGTCACCGATGGATACCTTAGATACGTCGACTTCGTTGAGGGGGATGTCGACCACCTGGTCACGGGCAATCAGGGTGGCTACGGCACTTCCACTCGAAGCCGTGTCACCTTTTTGTACGTTGAGCTTTGCGAGCGTTCCCGTAAATGGTGCGCGGACATAATAATTATCGAGGAGATCTTTTGCGTCTTGGAGCGAATTTTGTGCGCGGGTAAGCGAGAGCTGACTTGATTCGATATCGAGCGTATCAGCACCTGCTTTAAGCTTCGCAAGCGAGGCTTCCTTTTCGGGAATCGTTACGAGGTTGTTTGCAATAGTGTTTTTCGTAGAGAGCAGGCTTGAGACATCGGTATTTACTTTGCTGGTATATCCTGAGAGTGATGTTATGTGCGTCGTTGATTTTACGGTCGGAGTGCGACTTGCTCCGGTAAGTGAGTCTTGGTAGTACTGAATAAGATTCTGAGTTGCTTTGACTGCGTCGGAAACAAGCTTCGCTGTTTCGTATGTTTGATTGAGGAGATTTTGCGTAGCCGTTGTATCTCCGTTGCGGCTTGAATTTTTATAGTCGTTAAAATTTTTGTCGTACGCAGCTTTTGCGATCGTATATTTCTGATCTGCGTCAGATGCATATTTGCGACCCTTACCTTCGTTGACTGCGGTCTCAAACTGCGCTGCGGAATCGCCATAGTAGGAGACATTCCATGCTGCGTTTTGAGAAGGATCAGCATCGACGCCATGAAGGATCGAGTCGAGTCCGGTCATCGCTGTCGGGAGATCAAGGAACGTGTTGGATATTGTATTAAAACTGTCTTCGTATGCTTTTGCGAGATCGTTCTTGGATTGGGTGAGTGAATTCTCTGCTTGCAAGATCGAGAGAGAATCGGCTGGCTGCTGGAGTTTTTCTTTTGAAATTTGGGCACTGCGGAGATTGGCTTCTGCGTCGCGAACGGATTTCTGAGCCGAGGTTGAATCAAGCTGGGCTATTAGCGCTCCTTGAAAAACTTCCTGCCCTTCTTTGACTCCGATGTAGACCACGGTTCCGGATGCCTCTGGCTTGACCTCAAGCATGCGTCCAGCCGAGACTTGTCCGCTACCTGATATCGAGGAAACGATAGTGCTCTTCTCGACAGTGCCGATCACGTACGAAGTTTCTCCGGCAGTGTTTCGTGTCGATCGATAGATTGCATAGACAACAATGAGAAACAGTATGCCGATAGCGATACTTGTTTTCTTGTGTGTCTGAATGAATGTTTTGATTTTTGAGAATAAAGTGTTCATGGTGATTTATTGTGATATTGGCAGGGCGGGCACCATGTGTTCAGGTGGCGGCATTACTCTGATAAATTTTGCTTCGATTTCTGCGTTGTCGTTCGGCGTTCCAATGACGAGAACATAGCTTCCGACTTCGAGATCATCCGCACTAATAGTGTCTCTCATTTTTCGAGTAGTCGTGTCGTCAGTGATTCGGACAGTCTTCTCGGTGTGGTCGAAGTCTGCTACAACCACGAGGGGAAGATTGATGCTTATAATCTTTCCGTTCGCACCATGAGCACTCGTAACGTCGTTTGGCGGGACGAGTCCCATCATCGGATGATCTTTACTGTTCGGACCAAATCCTCGATTGTAATTGTCGGCTAATCGGTAGTGGAATGAGGCTTTCATGTAGCCGACTTCCATGCCTGCCGTAAACACCAGAAACGTGGCGACGAGAATAGCGGCGACAAGAATGACATCTCGGTATTTTTTGGACTGCAGTTTTTCTTTGAATTGAGTGAGGTTCATGGTGATGGTTGAAGGATTAATTTAGGCTGCGTGTGCTAGAGGGATGGTAGTAACGTGTGCAGGTGTTCGTGCAAATTTGCGGAGCGACCAGAGTATCGAGAGCGTGCTTGCGAGGAGGATGCCAAGTCCGACAACGGGAAGCGATTCGATCAGCGAAAGTCCGAGTTCTTTCCAAAGGCCGAGGGCTGAAGCGCTGTCCGAGAAAATGATCGACAAGTAGCTCGTAAATCCCGAAACGCTTGCTACCTTGGCGGCATACCAGATACTGAATGCAAAGGTTGAGAAAGACAGTCCTGCGGCAGTACCCCAGGCAATGCGCCAGTTTCGTGCCTGGCGAGCCTGTGCATGCTCTATGGCAAGCAGTACGCGCTCTCTGAGTGATTCCGGCGTTTTTGAGCCGTGGTTTTGGTTGAATAGTGTCGTCAGGTTTTTCATGATACGTGGATTAATACGTGTGGTGTTGGTAATTTGGTGCATGAGGTCTATGGAATAAGGATTTATTCAAATTTCTCAAGATAGATTCGTAGTTTTTCGAGTGCCCGCCGATGCCTACTTTTGACGGTATTTAATGGTTTTTTTAAGATCGTGCCAATGGTGTCGAAGGTCATTTCTTCGCCATAGTGGAGTGACAGTATTTCGCGGTCTCCCGGTGAAAGTTCGGCGAGGGATTTTTCGAGCAGGCCTTTTTGTTCAGCTTTTTCGATGAGCGTTGCGGGTAGCGTTTCCGGATCACCGAGCGTTTCGATGAGCACATTGCGCCCTTCTCGGTCTTCAAAATCGGAGAATACGGCTATGCGTTTTTTGCGGAGCCTGTCGATAGCGGTGTTGCGAGCGATCGCGAACACCCATGGCTTGAATGTTCCGGTGAGCTTATACCGCCCAATGGTGCGCCAGACTTTTACAAAAGTATCCTGCGCTATGTCCTCGGCGTCTTCCTTTCGGTTCGTCATGCGGTATGCGAAGGTGTAGATCGTATCAAGATAGCGGTCGATGAGTAGGGTGAGTGCGGCCGCATCGCCGGAACGGTAGGCTCGTACAAGGTCGTCGTCCGTACGTGTGTCCTGTGTTTCCGGATGTTCCATACAATTAGTATACGCACATTGGAAAGTGTTTGTAAAAGAATGACTTCATTTTTTTAAAAAAACACGCTACAATACGCCCACTATGGATACACAAAAACTGCAAGCAACTGCCGCTCAAATGGTCGCAAAAGGCAAGGGGATCCTCGCTGCTGACGAGAGCAATGCAACCTGCCACAAGCGATTCGCCCCGCTTGGTATTCCTGAGACTGAGGATATGCGCCGTGCTTGGCGCGAGCTGCTTCTTACGGCTCCTGGGAACGAAGAATACCTCTCGGGCGTTATTCTCTTTGATGAGACGATTCGCCAGAAGGCAGTCGATGGTACGCCGTTTACCGAAACGCTTTTGAAAAAAGGCATCATTCCGGGTATCAAGGTAGACAAGGGCGTCGTGGATCTCGCTGGACACCCAGGTGAAGTCGTGTCAGAGGGTCTTGATGGTCTCCGTGCACGGTTTGCCGAATATGCCGCTATGGGTGCTGGATTTTCTAAGTGGCGTGCTGTCGTGATGATCGACACTGAAAAGAATCTTCCAACAGAAGCGTGTCTTCGCGCAAATGCGTCACAGCTCGCGCTCTATGCGCTTCTCGCGCAGGAAGCAGGTATCGTTCCGATGGTTGAACCTGAGGTTATTCTCGATGGCGTACATACAATAGAAAAGGCTGAAGAGGTGACTGCTCGCACGATCAAGGTGCTCTTCGAGGAAATGGTTCGTTTGGATGTATTTCTCCCGGGCCTCATTCTTAAAACGAGCATGGTAGTTCCTGGTAAAAAGAGTGGTCAGCCGATGATCGCTTCTGATGTCGCTCTCCGCACATCGCGCGTACTCAAGGAGAATGTTCCTGCTACTGTGGGCGGCGTCGTCTTCCTTTCGGGTGGACAGTCGGCTCTTGAAGCGACCGTGAATCTCAATGAGATTGCAAAATGCGGACCGTACCCATGGGGCGTCACGTATTCATACTCACGCGGTATCCAGCAGCCAGTTATCGATATCTGGCGCGGAGACGCGACCAAGACAGAAGAGGCTCGCACCGTATTCATTCAGCGTCTCAAAGAATCCAGCGCCGCATCGCTTGGAACATATGGAGTCTAATAAAAGAGAGGATCGTTCGTATGGTTTTGTCGTTGTCTACACAGAGGGAGGCGTACAGCGCTTCCTTCTTGTGCGTCATGTAGATGGGCACTGGGGTTTTCCAAAAGGTCATCCGGAGGGGAGCGAAACAACACTCGAGACTGCTCGCCGTGAACTCGCGGAAGAGTGCGGTATTAGGGATATATCGCTTGATCCAGATCATTCGTTTGCAGAGACGTATGTATTTTCTCATGGCGCTGAAACGATAGAGAAGACCAATACTTTTTTTCTTGGCTTTGTCGATTCGACAAGTGTCGTTCCTCAAGCAGCTGAAATTACGGAGTGGGCATTTGCGACGATCGAAGAATCTGAAAATCTCAATCTGTTTCCTGACACGAAACGCATTCTCAAAGAGGCATATCGCGTGGTATGCTCATAGTATGAAGAAAGGATCAATACTCACTGCTATCGTTTTTGCGAGCATGATTTTTTGCGCGCAAACTTCGCTCGCGACTACGGGGTTTGTGGATTCTCCAATTTGGATAATTCCATCAAAGCCGGACGATACAGATATGGTCAAGCTCTCTGCTGTTTTTCGGAACGAAGAAGCAGATTCTATTTCGGGAACAATTTTTTTCTATGACAATGAAACACTGCTTGCTCAAAAAGCAGTCACTATTCTTCCTGGAGATGTCAGACTTGTTTCTAC
>CAIQBF010000020.1 GCA_903869975.1 uncultured bacterium
GAGACCCTGAAAGAGGTT
This sequence comes from uncultured bacterium, assembly GCA_903869975.1. Classification (GTDB taxonomy): domain Bacteria; phylum Patescibacteriota; class Minisyncoccia; order Phycocordibacterales; family UBA9973; genus CAITQP01. The sequence goes on from CAIQBF010000020.1 coordinate 19, forward strand.
CGAATAAAATTAAAGCTCACCCAGACAAAAGCCTCTGAACGAGCTGGGATGACTCAAGCGTTATGGTCTGCTTATGAGACGGGCAAGATACATCCAAGCTTAGATTTCATATTTGATCTTGCAGAAAAACTTGAACTTAATCCTATCGAAGATTTGATATTACCCACAGAAAGAAAGAGGAAGAGTTCCGCAGATGAATAAAATACTCTTAGAGCCGATACCCTCGGCTCTTTTTTATTTCCGCTTCAAGACTTTCTTGAGATAGTGTCCGGTATGCGATTTGGTAGAATTCGCTACGTCTTCCGGCGTGCCCTTTGCCACGATCTGCCCGCCCTTGTCCCCGCCTTCCGGTCCGAAATCGATGAGGTAGTCGGCGCACTTGATGAGGTCGAGATTGTGCTCGATCACTACCACGGTGTTGCCGCGATCGACGAGCTTCTGCAAGACATGCACGAGGTTTGCGACATCATCGTAATGGAGTCCAACCGTCGGCTCGTCGAGAAGATACATTGCTTTCTGAATAAATGGTCGGTAAAGTTCGCTCGCAATCTTCACACGCTGCGCTTCTCCGCCGGAGAGTGTTGTCGCATTCTGTCCTATTTTGATATATGAAAGCCCAACATCCACAAGCGTCTGCAAGCGATCGCTGATAGCCGGAATATCAGTAAAGAAAGTATTCGCTTCCTCCACCGTCATTTCGAGCACGTCGTACACGTTCTTCTTTTTGTATTTGACCTTGAGTGTTTCCTTGTCGAAACGCTTTCCGTTACAGACATCGCAGGTCACGTAGACAGTCGGAAGGAAGTGCATTTCTACAGCGATCACGCCGCGACCTTCACAGGCTTCACAGCGTCCGCCTTTTACGTTGAAAGAAAATCTGTTTGCTTTCCAACCACGAAGGCGCGCCTCTTCTGTCTCGGCAAACATATCGCGAATATGGCTCCATGCGCCGGTGTATGTCGCTATGTTTGAACGCGGCGTGCGGCCAATCGGCGACTGGTCGATGAGAATAGCGCGAGTGAGGTATTCGCGGCCAAGAAATTTGGCGCAGTTGTAGATATTGTTCGAGCGGTATTTTTTGTCGAATTGAGCGGAAAGGTTCGCCGCGAGTACGTCGTCCATAAAGCTCGACTTCCCGGCTCCCGATACGCCCGTGATGCACACGAGACGGCCAAGCGGAATATCAACATTCACGTTGTCGATGTTGTGAATTTTTGCTCCCACAATCTGAAGCTTGCCCTTGTCTGAATCGCGGCGTTTTGCAGGTACGGGAATCGTTGCTTCCTGACGGAGGTATGCAAGAGTGCGGCTTCCGGACGGATTGGTCTTGGCTGTCAGCAACTTGTCGAGCCAGCCAGATTCGATGATATTTCCTCCATGTACACCAGCCGCGGGACCGATATCTACGATATAGTCGGATGCATAGATTGTATCCTCATCGTGCTCAACAACAAGGATCGTATTGCCAAGATCACGGAGTTCGAGAAGTGTAGCGATAAGCTTGTCGTTGTCGCGCTGATGCAGACCAATGGTCGGCTCATCGAGCACGTACATGGCGCCCACGAGACGCGAGCCGAGCTGTGAAGCGAGGCGGATACGCTGTGACTCGCCGCCAGAAAGTGTGTTTGCACGGCGGTCGAGGCCGAGATAGTCGAGACCGACGTTGAGCATAAACTGTACGCGGTCGCCGATTTCTTTGAGTATGGAAGTCGCAATCTCGCGTTCTTTTGGAGTGAGCTTTATACGCTGCAAAAAATCATGGGCCTCACGCACGGTCATCTTTGCAAAATCAACAATGTTTACACCGTGCTCGCGTCCGCCAAGAAACACATTGAGTGCTTCCTCGCGCAAACGTTTGCCGCCACAATCAGGGCATGGCTCATTGCCCATGAAGTGCTTGGTTCCGAGACCATTACATGCGGGACACGCACCGTACGGAGAGTTGAAGGAGAACAAACGTGGTTCAATTTCCGGAAATACATAGCCGTCTTCTGGGCACACGAGCTTCGCCGAAAGGAGCGAATCTTCTTCAGGAGTGACGATACGAATGAGTCCGTCGGATTCAAGAATGGCCCGCTCGATCGCTTCTGCAAGACGCATCTCCATATCGGCAGGACGATCAGTAAATTCGTGTACAGCAAAACTATCGACAAGAATATCGATTTCATGTTTTGCATTTTTTGAAAGCTCAATGCGGTCGCGGAGCACATGCGGCTTGCCGTCGATGCGCGCCTTCTCGTATCCCTTCGAGAGCATATCGTAGAGCAGCTGATAGTATTCTCCCTTTCGTCCGCGAACCATCGGCGCATAAATTTCGATCGGTGCCTCATTCCAAGACACGCCCATGATGCTCTTTTCTTTACCTTTTGAATTCTTCAAAACCTCTTTGACTTTTTTCAA
>CAIQBF010000021.1 GCA_903869975.1 uncultured bacterium
CTCCCTCCGACTCCCCCAAAAAAGGAAGTCGACCTTATTGTGCGCGCCTATGACTTCGCACTCAAAGCCCATCAGGGACAGACTCGCTTCTCCGGCGAGCCCTACTTCATCCACGTCTTCGAAACAGCAAAAAACCTGACTCGCTTCGGCATGGACTCAGCGACAATCGCAGCCGGTTTCCTTCACGACGTCCTCGAAGACACTGAGACCTCAGAAGAAGAACTCACCAAAGAGTTTGGGGAAGAGATCGTCGGTCTCGTGAAAGGTGTCACCAAGCTCGGCAAGATCAAATACCGCGGCCAGAGCCGCCACATAGAGAGCTTGCGCAAATTCCTTATGGCGATCGCCCAAGATTACCGCGTACTCATGATCAAGCTCGCCGACCGCCTCCACAATCTTCGAACACTCGGACACGTACGGGCAGACAAGCAGCTCCGTATCGCGCTTGAATCAATCGAAGTATATGCCCCGCTTGCCGATCGTCTCGGCATCGGCCGACTCAAAGGTGAAATTGAAGACACCGCATTCCCGTTTGCATACCCAGAAGACTATGCAAAGGTTGATAAAATTCTTGCTGAAAAAGCAGAAGAACGAAAAATATCTCTTGAACACGTCTACAAAGAACTCACCGAGCATCTTCAAAGCTCAACCATCGGAGTCCTCCGTGTTGAATACCGCATCAAACACAAGTACAGCCTTTGGCGCAAGCTGCAGAAATACGACATGAACATAGAAAACATCTATGACCTCGTCGCGCTCCGAATCGTGGTGAATACCGTTGAGGAATGTTATGCAGTGCTTGGCATCGTGCACTCACTTTGGAAGCCGCTCCCTACCCGAATCAAAGATTTCATCGCTCTCCCAAAACTCAACGGTTACCAATCACTCCACACAACCGTATTTACCGGCGATGGCGGGCTAGTTGAAATTCAAATTCGTACCGACGAAATGCACGGACGCGCCGAATTCGGAGTAGCCTCCCACTACATATACAAAGAACATGCACACCTAAAAAAGGACGAGGAAAAATTCCGCTGGGTCGACGAATTCAAGAATCTTGGCAAAGGCACAGCTGAGCCCGAAGAATTCCTGAATCAGCTCAAAACAGACTTGTTCAACGACCGAATTTTCGTGTTTACACCAGCAGGAGAAGTAATCGATCTGCCGAAAGGTTCAAGTACTATCGACTTCGCATACTCAATCCACTCAGACATCGGCAACACGATGAGTGGAGCACGCATAAATGGGAAATTCGTCTCGCTCGATACAATACTTCACTCAAGCGATATCGTAGAAATCGAAACACGCAAAGACGGAAAGCCAAAGAGTAAGTGGCTCGACCTCGCCAAAACAACTATGGCAAAGAAGCACATTCGCGCAGCACTCAAAGCTGAAAGCGAGAAAAGCATCTTCAGCAAATTCTTCCCGAAAAAATTCAAATAAAAAAAATCCCCGCATAGTGCGGGGATTTTCTTTATAAGCTAAAACTATTGATGCTATAGAGTCCTGAATCATCGGGCTTTTCAGGCTCTGGTTCTGGAACAGGTACGACAGCAATTGGTTCCGCGACGGCGACAATCTCCTCGAGAAGAGGTGTCTGGTCTGCAAAAGCTTCCTCGGAAACATCTGTCTCGTCACCGCTTGAAACTTGGAAATGATCGACGATTGTCTTGAGTTCTTCCGGAGTCAGGAAGCTAATAGTCACGCGTCCTCCGATAGCATCGGTCTCCACGTGTACACGCTCGCCAAGCATTTCTTGAAGACGAGCTTCAATAAGAGCGATCTCCGGATCAGCCTGTCGCGCCGGCTTGCGCGCACGATCCACCGCAATATTGCGAGCAGCACGTTCAGCCTCGCGGACGGTAACTTTCTTGTTCATGATCTCCTTAAAAAGAACCATCTGTTCCATTGGACGATCAATAAGCATGAGGAGCGGACGAGTGTGCCCTTCCGTTATTTTGCCTTGCCCAAGCGCCTGCAACATCTCTTCCGGGAGCGCGAGGATGCGGAGCGTGTTCGAAACATACTCGCGGCTGCGGCCCATCTTCTTACCGATCTCAGCATGCTGAAGTTTGAATTCATTTGCAAGACGATTAAAGGCATGCGCGCGTTCGACAGGATTAAGGTCTGCACGCTGCAGGTTCTCGATAATAGCGAGTTCAAGCTTTACCTGCGGAGTATCCCCTTGGCGAATAAGAACGGGCACCTGAGCGATCCCAGCGAGTTTAGAGGCACGCAAACGGCGCTCTCCGGCAATGAGCTCATATTCAACGGTAATACCGCCATCGTCCTTCTGGTACTCAACACGGCTGACCGTGAGCGGCTGCATGATGCCGTACTGGCGGATGGAGTCAGAAAGGTCCTTGAGTGCCCCTTCCTCGAACTCGCGGCGTGGTTGGTAAGGATTCGGACGGACCTTGTCGATCTCGACCCAGAAAATAGAGTTGGAATAAAAATCTGCCATGGGGCTAGTATACAGCACACGCGAAAAACGCGGAAGTTCTGAAAACCTGGAAAAATAGGTGTATTTCGTGTAGAATGCCGAGGCATCATACGGATGCCGGAATGGCGGAATGGTATACGCGATCGACTCAAAATCGGTTGCCGAAAGGCTTGAGGGTTCGAGTCCCTCTTCCGGCACAAATGAAAAAAGCAAAAGTCATCGTCATCCTCGGTCCAACGTCGAGCGGAAAGACGGCACTTTCTATCGCGCTTGCCCAGAAATTCAACGGCGAAGTCGTATCTGCCGATTCACGGCAGGTCTATCGTGGCCTCACTCTTGGTACCGGCAAAGTGACAAAAAAGGAAATGGCTGGCATTCCACATCATCTGCTTGATGTAGCCAATCCCAAAAAAGTTTTTTCCGTTGCGGAATACAAAGAGCATGCAGAAAGAGCAATCGAAGGAATACTCTCTCGTGGCAAAGTCCCTATCGTCTGCGGCGGTACCGGATTCTATATCGACACGCTCATAAACGGCACAGAACTTCCTGACGTACCTCCCAATAAACCACTCCGCGCGAAACTCGAAACCAAAGACGCCCCTGCCCTATTTCAGATATTTAAAAAGCTGGACCCCATTCGCGCTACTACGATCGATAACAATAATCCTGTCCGACTAATTCGCGCAATAGAAATCGCCACGGCACTTGGCAACGTACCAAAACTCAAAAAAGCTAACCCTCCCTATGAGACACTCAAACTAGGTCTCGACATGGGCGACGAGACTCTCAAAAAGCGCATCGTCGTTCGCCTCACCGAACGCGTAAAAAAAGGAATGCTTCGTGAAGCAAAAACACTGCACGAAGCAGGACTATCTTGGCGCCGCATGCGCGCACTCGGTCTTGAATACCGCCATATGGCCGATCTTCTTTCAGGTAAATCCGAACGTAAAGAATTCAAGCAGAAACTCGCCGCAGATATCTGGCAGTACGCCCGCCGTCAGCGCCAGTGGTTTAAGCGAGACACGGCAATCATCTGGCTTAACCCGACACAGAAAACTGCCACAAAAGACGCCGTGACGTTCGCAAAAAAATTCCTAGCTATGTAATAGCAAGGGGCGTCGGGGCGCAACAGTGCGCTTCTTCCTCTTGCCATGTCTTACGCGCATCAATAAGAAGCCGGAGCATTGAGGTAAGCCGATTCGAATCCAAATCGGTAAATGGCCGATCAGTACTTAGTAAAATATCGCATTCAGTTTTAAACATACCCCTCGCCTCGTCTATGTAATTACGAAGAAGATCTTGTCCGCTCTGATTGCTTGATGGACCATCTTTTATATTAAAGAATATCGGAGTACCTTTTGAATCAGTGATAAGTAGCAAATGTTTTTCTTGAATACGTGTATACATGTCCTATTGTGCATAGCGCGCCGGAACGCTTGCGAATGAATTTCTAGTAATAATAAGATGATCCACCAAACCAATACCGAGAAGCATTCCTGCTTCAACGAGCTGCTTGGTAATAGCGATATCTGCATCGCTCGCTTCAAGGCTTCCGGAGGGGTGGTTGTGCACAAGGATCACCGCAGTCGCGGCGTATTCGAGCGCAGGACGAAATACCTCGCGTGGATGGATGATACTCGTATCTACCGTTCCAATTGCGATAGTCTCCTCATGAATGACTTTGTAGTGCGCGTTCAGATAGATTCCTCGAAGATGCTCTTTTGAAAGCTTTCCCATATCTCCAACGTAATCGACAATATCCTGTGCGGTTCGAATAATAGGAGCGCTCGCCGTGTTCTTCTTGTAGAAACGACGGCCAAGCTCAGCGCACGCCACAATCTGAATCGCGCGCGGAAGCGGAATATCGAATTTTTCCGAAAGAGCTCTCGGGTCACTGACCGACATAACACTTTTTTCTCCGTAATCCTTGATGATACGCGAAGACATCGCGAGAATATTTTTTGACCTCTTACCCTCACTACCAAAAACAACCGTGAGAAGCTCGGCTGTCGCAAGAGCACCCGCTCCGCGTCGTATCAAACTTGCCGCGAGAGTCTCCGGAATCTGGCTTTCGCCCACTATTGAATACTGCCTGTTCGCCAGCCCTTCAAAGTGCACCATATATCCTGAGACGACAGGCTTACTGTATCCAAACGTGTATAAAGTTTCCATAGTTCGTATTGTAGTAAAACGAGATAAAGGAATTCTAAAGAATTCATGAGGACTGTGGAAAACTAATGATCTTTACAAAGTAAGCCCTTACAAACCAATACAGCAAAAACCGCCTCCTTAAAAAGGAAACGGTTTTTGCAACTCTCTCTGCGGGCGATGAGGGAATCGAACCCCCGCCAAAGGATTTGGAGGCCTTCGTTCTACCATTAAACTAATCGCCCGTGCAGTGAGGATAGCAGAAAAACATTGAAAAATCTACTTTCAGGCAAAACAAAACGCCCCGAGCGGGGCGTTTTGTTATTTCTTGACCTCTTTGTGCTTGGTCTGCTTCTTACACCATTTACAGTACTTTTTGAGCTCAATTTTGCGAGTGACAAGTTTCTTGTTCTTGCGGCTCCAGTAGTTGATGCGCTTGCAGGTACCGCAGGCGAGTTTTATAAGTTTATCTTGAGACATATAGGTTTATTTGAGTGCCCGATTACAATAGCATATGGATGGAAAAATAACAAGATTATCGGACGATCCGAGGCAAAAGCGCACTAATTCGAGTCGTAGCTTCATAGTTTATAGTGTCGGAACGCTCAGCAATCTCCTGGGCAGATATGGATTTATCCCCTTGCTCCCCAATCAAAACAACCTCGTCCCCCTCAGCAACTTCAGGGGCATTGGTCGCATCAACGACAAACATATTCATAGAAACGCGACCAATCACCGGACACCGACGTCCGCCGATAAGCACCATCCCGCAGTTTGAAAGTGCGCGAACATAGCCGTCGGCATAGCCTTGCGGTATGAGAGCCGCCACCGTCTCTTTTTGAGCCTTGTACGTGAGCCCGTAGCCCACTGTCGACCCCGGAGCGAGCATCTTAACCTCAGCAACTCTCGTCTTCCAGGAAAGCACCGGTTTGAGCTCAATATCTCGCTTGGCATACTGCCTACGGAGAGTCTCGCTCGGCCAGAGACCGTATGCGCCAATACCGATGCGGATAATTGAGTTGAATCCCTGGTCCTTTTCATATACAAGAAGACCTGATGTCGCCGAAATATGTGTCTCGAGATTCGAGTAACCAGCTTCAACAAAGGCTTTCTGCATGCGAGCATATGCGTCGATCTGTTTTTGAGCATGGGAGAAATCGCTCGTATCTTCTATGTTTGCGAAATGCGCGTACATGCCCGTAATGCGGACATGGGCGGCGCTTTTTGCTGCCGCAAAAAGCGCCGCAAGTTCCCCTTCCAAAAAGCCCTCGCGTCCAAGCATAGCGTCAGCCGCGATGTGAACATCCTGAACCACACCACGCGATTGTGCTGCCGCTTCAATAGCAAGAAATTGCGTCAAAGAAAAAACGCCAAAAATACAACCAAGCCCGATTGCTTCCGGAAGAAATCCTGGCGCAACATATCCGAACACAAATGTAGGCTTCTTTGAAACGCCGCGAAGCGTACGAAGTTCCTCAATACTATTCACCAAGAAAAAATCCGCATGCGATTCAAAAAGAGAGACCATCTCACGGAGCCCGTGTCCATACGCATTACCTTTGACCGCAACAGCAAATCGAGTACCAGCTTTTGCTACGCCGCGAAAGAACGCCATGTTGTGCGCAACTGCAGCTTCTGAAAGTTCTACGTATGAGAGCGGAGTATCCATCCTGATTACATTGTCGTCGCAAGCCCTGATTCCTTTTCATGTCGAGAGAGCGCAGCCTCAAGTAAGCGACTCACAAGCTCCTGCATAGGCATTCCTGTTGCCTCCCACATTTTTGGGTACATGCTGATCGAAGTAAATCCAGGAATAGTATTGACCTCGTTGATCAAAAGCTTGCCATCACGTGTATAGAAAAAATCCACACGCGAGAGCCCTTCAAGACAGAGTGCCTTATACGCGAGGACAGCAGTTTCCTTGATCTCGCGCAAAGTAGCTTTCGGAATATTCGCTGGAATTTCAACAGAAGACGCACTCGACGAAGCATATTTGTCATCGTACGAATAGAACTCCTCACCCGGAATAATCTCACCAGGAATCGCGACGATCGGATCTTCATTGCCGAGTACGGCACATTCGATCTCGCGCCCGTCGATAGCGCTTTCGATCAGTATCTTCGAATCAAAACGGAACGCCATAGCGACAGCATCCGCAAAATCCTTCTCATTCTTCGCCTTAGAAACACCCACGGAAGAACCCGCATTTGCTGGCTTTATAAAAAGCGGCAATCCAAGCTGCTTCTTCACGCGAGCAAAAGAAAGACCAGCAAGCTCTTCTTTGCGAACCACAATACCTGGAGAGACCGCGATCCCCGCGTGCGCGAGAATCCGCTTGGTAACATCCTTGTCCATACCCATAGCAGAGCCAAGCACTCCTGGTCCTACAAACGGCAACCCGACGAGCTTGAGAAATCCCTGCATAATACCGTCCTCGCCAAAAGAGCCGTGAAGTACAGGGAAAACCACATCGATCTTTTTGAGATCAAGTTTCGGCATGAGATCCTGTTTTCGTTTTGGAGCCTTGCCTGTTTCGAGAAGCGTGCGCGATTCAGCTGCGTCGAGCCACGTACCGAGCCGATCAATGCCGATAAGCACAGGCGTGTATTTTTTTGTATCGAGAGCGGCAAGCACGCTTCGCGCCGAGCGCAGCGAAACGTCGTGTTCCGGAGAACGTCCGCCAAATATGATTCCCACTCTCTTTTTCGTAGCCATCACGGGATTTTAGCACCCAGGAGGCAAAAAACAAAAAGTGCTTCCGGCAGGAATCGAACCTGCATCGTTCCCTTCGGAGGGGAACATCCTATCCATTGAACGACGGGAGCAACTACGACATCTGTTATAGCAGTATAGCGCGATAATTGAAAGAAAGCGCGAAATGTGTATACTGTATTGGCTCGCGTGCAAACGCGCTGCAATATGCGTCGGTGGTGGAGTGGTCTATCACAACAGACTGTAAATCTGTCGGCTTCGGCCTTCGTAGGTTCGAATCCTACCCGACGCACACATACATAAAAACACCCGGATCATCTCCGGGTGTTTTTATGTGCGAGCTATGCAGTCTTCGTGGAACGCACTGCGAGCGAGCTTTTTACTTTCTTGGCACCTTTCTTGGCTTCGATGACCAAGTCATCATTCTTAACCGTTAC